>NZ_JXSL01000010.1 GCF_000829825.1 Paramagnetospirillum magnetotacticum MS-1
AGCGCCTGCACCGCGGGGGAATCGTTGTTCAGCGTATAGGACCAAGCCCCATCGGTGCCCACCGTGAAGGTGCCATGGGCATCGGTCACGCTGGATTCCTGGAAGCTGGTCGCCGAATCCACATCGGTGGCGTTGAGATCGCCGCTGGTCTTGAGAACCCCGTCCTCGCCGACACCGCCACGGGTGTCGCCGGTGATCACGGCGGCGTCATTGGCGCCATCCACCGTCACGGTGACGGTCTGGGTGGTGCCGTCCGCCGTCTGGACCTCGAAGGTCTTGGTCAGGTGGTCATTGGCGCCCAGCGCCTGCACCGCGGGGGAATCGTTGTTCAGCGTATAGGACCAAGCCCCATCGGTGCCCACCGTGAAGGTGCCATGGGCATCGGTCACGCTGGATTCCTGGAAGCTGGTCGCCGAATCCACATCGGTGGCGTTGAGGTCGCCGCTGGTCTTGAGAACCCCGTCCTCGCCGACACCGCCACGGGTGTCGCCGGTGATCACGGCGGCGTCATTGACCGAGGCCACGTCAAGCGTGGCCGTGCCCGCAGTCGTGCCGCCATGGCCGTCCGAGACGGTGTAGGTGAGATCCACCTGACCGTTGAAATCATGGTTGGGCGTGAAGGTATAGGTGCCGTCGTGGTTGTCGTGGATGGTGCCGTTGGTGGCAGAGAGATCGCTCACCGACAAGGTGTCGCCTTCCACATCCGAGCCGTTCTTCAGCAGATCGCTGGCCTTGATGGTGATGGAGTTGTCCTCGTCGCCTCCCTTGACCTCCACCGGGCCGGAGACCACCGGGCCGTCATTGGTTCCGGTGATGTCAACGGCGCCTTGCGCCGTGGTGGAGCCACCGTGACCATCCGAAACGGTCACCGAGAAGCTATCGGTCACCTTGGCGCCTTCACCCAGGCTGGCGGCGGCCTTGTTCGGTTCAAAGGTGTAACCGCCGGTGGCGGTATCGATGGTGACGGTACCGTGCGCCGTCTCATGGGTGGTGATCGGATTGCCGTCGGCATCGGTGCCGAAAGAATAGGTCAGGGATTGATTGAGGTCGATGTCGGACGCAGCCACATGGCCGGTGGTCAGGCCGGTGTGATCGGTCGCGGTGGCATGGACCGAACTGTCGAAATCGATCACCGGGTCATGATTGGTGGTGCCGGTGACCTTGACGTTGACATCAATGGTCTGGCTGGCCGAGCCGCCCTGGCCGTCGGAGACGATCACACTGAAGTGGTCGGTCTGGGTCGAGCCCTCGGGAAGGGCGCGGGCGGCATCATTGGGCGCAAACTTGTAATCACCGGTCGTCGGATCAACCGTCGCCGTACCATGGTCGGTATGGACGGTCAGGATGGGATGACCATCGCCATCTGTGCCGAAGGAATAGGTCAGGGTATCGGCAGCACCGACACTCACCCCACCCACTACGCCGGTATCGGCGTCGGTGGCGGCCACATGCCCCTCGCCGCCGACCGTGTCGGTGACGTTGATGCTGGTGTCGGTGTGCTTGAGATCGATGACCGGCGCATCGTTGCTGCCGGTGATGGTGACCTCGACCTCGCCCACGCTGGACGCCACGTTATTGTTGTCGATGGACACGACCTTGAACGAATCACCCAGCGTCTCCCCAACGCCGAGACCGGAATCGTTGGCAGGCGTATAGGTGTATTCGCCAGTGGCGGCGTCGATGCTGACCGTGCCGTGATCGGTCGTCAGGCTGGTCACATGGTTGCCGTCGGCATCGACCAGGGCGTAATGCAGGGTGTCGGCACCGGCGGGAGTGGCGCCCGCCACATTGCCGGTGTCGATGTCGGCGCCCACGGCGCTGCCCTTGATGGCGGAGTGGTCGTCCACGGTCACCAGATCATGGACGGTCACCGTCGGCGCGTCGTCGCTGCCCGTGATGGTGACCTTGACCGTGCCGGAATCGGACGCCGCGCCATGATTGTCGATGGACACGACCTTGAAGGAATCATCAACCGTCTGATCCTTGACCAAATGAGCCGCGTCGGCATTGGGCGTGAAAGTGTATTCGCCCGTGCTGGCATCGATGCTCACCGTACCGTGGCCGGTCGTCAGGCTGGTCACATGATTGCCAGCCGCGTCCACCAGGGCATAAGAGAGGGTGTCGGCGGAACCGACCTGGACCCCGGCCACCACGCCGGTATCGGAATCGGCGCCGACCACGCTGCCGATGACGGCGGAGTGATCGTCGGTGGTCGCGGCATCATGGACGGTCAGCGTCGGCTTGTCGTTGGTACCGTCGATTTCGATGGAGAGCGAAGTCGTGGCCGTGGCGCCATGACCATCATCGACACGGACATTGAACGTATCGAGGACATTCTCGCCGAGCCCCAGGGCGGCGGTCCCCTCATTGGCCGTGAAGGTGTAGACGCCGGTTTTGGGATCAATGGTCAAAGTGCCGTGGTCGTTGGTCAGGCTGTCGGTGACCGAACCATCGGCACCGACCAGATGATAGGTCAGAGAGTCGCCATCGATATCATGGGCCGACACCCGGCCGCTGACGGAATGTGCTTGATCCACATGCGAAGTGCCAGCCGCATCGACCACTGGCGCATGATTGACGGCGGCCTGGATCTCGGGGGTCTTGGCCTTGGGCTCCGCCGCCACAGCGGGAGCCGCCACCTGCGGCCCCTGGTTATTGGGCACAAAACCGCCCGCGGGAGTGAAGGTCTGAGGCGGAACGGAACCCCGGTCCTGATCCTTGAAGTCCGTATCGGGCCTGGCGAGATCGGGAAGCTCCTGAACATTCAGCGCCTTGGCGCCGCCAAAATTGGTGGCGACGGTATGGGCATTCTCATGGACATCCACCGCCAAACTTTCCAGTTCGGGCGGAGCAACCGAACCGTCCTTGGACCCATCGATGGCCACATCGAGGGAAACCTTGGCGCCACCAGCGATGCCACCCAGGTTCTGCACCTGCGGGTTGCCCGTCGAGCCCTGCTGAACATTGGCGAGACTGCCCAACTGGGTGTCGCTGACATCGACCGCGCGGGTCGCGTTGTAGCGCGATTCCCCCATGTTCTGGCTTTGAACATTCTGCAGCACCGTCAAGTCGTCGAGCGACTGCTGTGCGTTCTCCTCGCCGCCGTCATGCTGATCCTTGGCATGCTGGTCCTTGGCATGCTGGTCGTGCGGGGGATTGGAGTTGTTGTTCTCGGCCATAACGGGACTCCCGGAGCATAAAAATACCCGGCCTCAAAGAGGTCCGGGTCCACATCCCGTATTATGCGCCCCTAAATCCTGGAAAGGCAATGAGTTTTCAACGGCATACCTAGGTATAAGCTCTCGCCGTTTGGAGGTAGGGTGAGGACCCGAGCGGAAAGTGGTAGGACCATTGCATTCCCGGCATGGCCCCCTTGCGTACAAGGGCATGGCATAAAGCCGGGCCTCGGCGATACAGTCATTGTGCACCGCAGCAAAAAGGAGACGCGGCCGTGCTTGAGGAATGGATCCGCAATGTCCCACTGTCCCATGTGGAGCGCATCGTCGCCGACATCAAGGTCCGGGGAACGCCCATCTGGTCGCTGGCCTGTATCGAGCTGACGCGCCGGTGTCAGGCGGCACCGCACGCCGCCTGATCACGGGGCCTGCTGGAAGAGGCCCAACGGGCTGGCATCACATGTCGATGACGTGAAGCATGAATTCCATGGGGTAGAACATGCCGACCAACCCGGCAGGCGCCCCGTCCTTGTCGTGAAAAACCGACTTGAAGAACACGCCGCGCCGGGTCAGCCCGTCGCCGTACTTCACCGAAGACGCGTAGCACTGGGTGCCACCCGCCTCCATCAATTTCAGGTCGGCCTCGTGATAGACCTGGGCCAGGTTGGAAGGCGCGATCTCGAAGACGGTCTTGCCCACCACCTCCTCGTAGCCGTATCCCAGCATCTGGCAGAAATGGCTGTTGCAGCCGAGATAACGGCCATCGCGGCCCTTGAAGAAGATGGGATGGGGGATGACGTCCATCAGCGCCGCCACCATGTCGGTGTCAGCCAGAATGCGCCAAGGTGGCAAAGTCGTCCCGGGCGTCGGTGCCTCTACGGAAATATCAACAGATCAACTTCTATCACCCCTGGGGACCGCCGAGAACCCCCTCGCCGGAATGCATAATTTTATTACTTTTTGAGGGGGCAATTCGTAAGGGACTTGCGGTCCCGCGAGGCCGCATTCTATTCTCCCCGGGCCTTTCGGAGACGGAGAGCGGCGGTGAAACGCGCCCGTTTCCAAGGCCCAAAGCGGGGAAATCAAACTTAGAGAGTGGGAAAGACATGGCAGACAGGGCTTTGATCACGGTCGACGGCAACGAGGCTTGCGCCTCGGTGGCTTACCGGGTCAGCGAGGTGGCGGCGATCTATCCGATCACGCCGTCTTCCACCATGGGCGAACTGGCCGATCAGTGGGCCTCGGAAGGGCGCAAGAACATCTGGGGCGTAATCCCCGATGTGGCCGAGATGCAGCATGAGGGCGGTGCCGCCGGTGCCGTGCACGGCGCGTTGCAGGCCGGTTCCCTGGCGACCACCTTCACGGCCAGCCAGGGCCTGCTGCTGATGATTCCCAACATGTACAAGATCGCCGGCGAGCTGACGAGCTTTTGCATGCATGTCACCGCGCGCACCGTGGCCACCCACGGCCTGTCCATCTTCGGCGACCATTCCGACGTGATGGCCTGCCGCCAGACCGGCTTCGCCATGCTGGCCTCGGGCTCGGGCCAGGAGGCCCACGACATGGCGGCCATCGCGCACGCCTCGACGCTGAAGGCCCGCGTGCCGTTCCTGCACTTCTTCGACGGTTTCCGCACCTCGCACGAGGTAACCAAGATCGAGGAACTGAACGACGAGGATCTGCTGGCCCTGCTGGATGCCGATTGCATCGCGCGGCACCGGGCGCATTCGCTGTCGCCCGACCATCCCACCTTGCGCGGCACGGCGCAAAATCCCGACACCTTCTTCCAGATGCAAGAAGCCCGTAACCCCTGGTACGACGCTTGCGCCGGTATCGTGCAGCAGGAGATGGACCAGTATGCCAAGCTGACGGGCCGCGCCTACAAGCTGTTCGACTATTGCGGCCACCCCCAGGCCGAGCGCGTGGTCATCATCATGGGCTCGGGCGCCGAGACGGTGCACGAGACGGTCACCGCCCTGGTCGCCAAGGGTGAAAAGGTGGGCGTGCTGAAGGTGCGCCTCTACCGCCCCTTCTCCATCGACGCCTTCGTGTCGGCCCTGCCCACCAGCGTGCGCTCCATCGCCGTGCTGGACCGCTGCAAGGAGCCGGGCTCCATCGGCGAGCCGCTTTATCTCGACGTTCTGGCCGGTCTGGCCGAGGCCAAGGCGGCGGGCAACCGCGCCACCGCCGCCGATCCGCGCATCATCGGCGGCCGCTACGGCCTGGCGTCCAAGGAATTCACCCCGGCCATGGCCAAGGCGGTGTTCGACGAACTGGCCAAGGACAAGCCCAAGCCCCACTTCACCGTGGGCATCACCGACGACATCACCCATCTGTCGCTGGTTCCTGATGATTCGTTCAAGCTGGACCAGCCCAAGGTGAAGCGGGCCGTGTTCTTCGGCCTGGGCGCCGACGGCACGGTGGGCGCCAACAAGAACTCCATCAAGATCATCGCCGAGAATGCCGGTTTCGAAGGCCAGGGCTACTTCGTCTATGACTCGAAGAAGTCGGGCGCCATCACCATCTCGCATCTCCGCTTCAGCCCTGAGCCCATCCAGTCGGCCTATCTGCTGGACGAAGCCGATTTCGTGGCCTGCCACCACTTCGTCTTCCTGGATAAGTACGAAGTGCTGCGCTACGCCGCGCCGGGCGCCACCTTCTTGCTGAACTCGCCCTACCCCAAGGACGAGGTATGGAACCACCTGCCGCGTGAAGTGCAGCAGGAGATCATCGACAAGAAGCTCAAGGTCCATGTGATCGATGCCCGCAAGGTGGCCCTGGCCACCGGCATGGGCAACCGCATCAACACCATCATGCAGACCTGCTTCTTCGCGCTGTCCGGCGTCCTGCCCAAGGACGAGGCCATCGGCCACATCAAGAAGGCCATCGAGAAGACCTATGGCCGCAAGTCGGAAAAGCTGGTGGCCAAGAACTTCGAGGCAGTGGACGAAACGCTCCATCACCTGGAAGAAGTGGCCATCCCGGAAACCGCCACCTCCAACCGCTCGCTGCCGCCCATCGTGCCCGAGGATTCGCCCGACTTCGTCAAGCGCGTCTCGGCCCTGATGCTGTCCAACCACGGCGACCGCCTGCCCGTCTCCGCCTTCCCCGTGGATGGCGTGTGGCCCACCGGCACGGCGCGCTTCGAGCGCCGCAATATCGCCGCCGAAATCCCCGTCTGGGATGAAGGCCCCTGCATCCAGTGCAACAAATGCGCCCTGGTCTGCCCCCATGCCGCCATCCGCGCCAAGGTGGCCGAGCCCGGCGACATGGCCAACGCTCCCGCCAGCCTGAAGCGCATGGACTGGCGCAGCCCCGAGTTCAAGGGCAGCGCCTATATCATCCAGGTGGCGCCCGAGGACTGCACCGGCTGCACGCTGTGCGTCAAGGTCTGCCCCGGCAAGGATAAGAAGGACCCCAGCCGCACCGCGCTGCGCATGGAATCCAAGGACCCCATCTTGGAGACCGAGAAGAAGAACTGGGCGTTCTTCGTCGATCTGCCGGAGGTGAACAAGGAAAAGCTGGGAACGCCCACGGTCAAGACCGCGCAACTGCTCCAGCCCTTGTTCGAATTCTCCGGCGCCTGCCTGGGCTGCGGCGAGACCCCCTATCTCAAGCTGATGACCCAGTTGTGGGGCGACCGCCTGATGATCGCCAACGCCACTGGCTGCTCGTCCATCTATGGCGGCAACCTGCCCACCACGCCCTATGCCCAGAACAACGAGGGCCGCGGCCCGGCCTGGGCCAATTCGCTGTTCGAGGACAACGCGGAATTCGGCTTCGGCTTCCGTCTGGCGGTGGATCAGCACAAGAACCACGCCAAGCTGTTGCTGGCCGCCCTTGTCACCACGGGTCAGGTTCCCGAGAAGCTGGCCAACGAAATCGCCCACGCCTCCCAGGCCACCGAAGTGGAAATCGCCGCCCAGCGCCTGCGCATCCTCGACCTGCGCAAGGTTCTGGCCGGACTGAAGACCGCCGAGGCCCGCCAACTGGAGCAGGTGGCCGATTACCTCACCGAGAAGGTGGTGTGGATCGTCGGCGGCGACGGCTGGGCCTATGACATCGGCTATGGCGGGTTGGACCACGTCTTTGCCTCGGGCAAGAACGTCAACATCCTGGTCATGGACACCGAGGTCTATTCCAACACCGGCGGCCAGCAGTCCAAGGCTACCCCCATCGGGGCCTCGGCCAAATTCGCCATCGCGGGCAAGACCTTGCCCAAGAAGGATTTGGGCATGATGGCCATGGCCTATGAGGACGTCTATGTCGCCAATGTGGCCTTCGGCTCCAAGGACGTGCAGACCATGCGCGCCTTCCAGGACGCCGTCAGCTATCCCGGCGTCTCGCTGATCGTCGCCTACTCCCACTGCATCGCCCACGGCTATGACCTGGCCCATGGCCTGGATCAGCAGAAGATGGCGGTGGAAGCCGGTTACTGGCCGCTCTACCGCTGGGACCCGCGCAAGCTGGGCACCGGCGAAAGCCCGCTGACGCTGGACAGCAAGGAGCCCAACGGCAAGCTCTACGACTTCATGAAGGGCGAAGCCCGCTTCCAGATGGTCGAACGCGCGGACCCCGAGCGTTACAAGCATCTGGTGGAAAGCGCCGAAACCCAACTGCGCCGCCGCTTCGCCATGCTGCGCCGCTTCGCCGGCCAGCCCGACGTGCCCCCGCCCGCTGGCGGTAAGGAGGCGGCGGAGTAGTCCGACGACTGGCGGGCTATCGCCCGCACCCATTCGGGGCTATTGCCCCGAGCCCCCTTTAATTTCATCGGGGGAGCGTGATTGAGAAAGCCCCTTCCCGGAAACGGGAGGGGCTTTTTTATCCCAGACGAACTCTCTAACTGCCCATTCTGAGCGGCAACCGTAAGGTGATCCGCAGGCCGCCGATCGGTGAGGCTGAGGCGTCGATGCAGCCCCCAAAGGGTTGAATCAGGCTTTGGCAAAGGGCCAATCCAATTCCCGAACCGCCATGAGCTCGGCTGCGCGAGACGTCAACGCGAAAAAATCGGTTGAACAGTTGCGGCAAGAGGCATTCCGGAACGCCGGGCGCGGTATCATCGAATTCAATGATCACTTGCCCCCCCTCGGTACGGCTGCTGATACGCAGCATTCCGCCTGGATCGGTGTAGCGCAGACTGTTCTCCAGCAGATTGGAGAAGACCTGTTTGAGACGTGCAGCGTCACCAGGGACCACGAACCCGCCGTCGGGAGCGTGAGGCCATTCAATCCGCAAATCAGCCGCCACGAATCGTATACGGAAGGCTTCGAGGACTCCATCGAGTATGTCGAGCACGTTGATCAGGTCGAAACGACAGTCAAGGTGGCCGATGTCCGATCGGGCCAAGGTGAACAGGTCATCGACCAACCGCGCCATCCCCATCACCTGATCATGCACGATGCCAAGTGTCCGGGCGTCGGTGGCAATAATGCCGTCCTGCATTGCCTCGATCTGGGCGCGAAGCACCGCGATGGGGGTTCGCAACTCGTGAGATGTGTCGGACATCAATTGCTGCAGCCGAGCCTCGTTACGGCGACGTTCCAGGTCTAGGGCGTGTTTCTCTTCGACCTGATCGTTGATCCACCGCACCCTTTCACACAGCAATCGCATCAGCAGGTCACCGCCGCCGCTTTCGGCGATCATAATCTGATGAAAATCGCCGCCCGTTATGCGAAGGAGGTGGGCCCCTCCCCTGGCGGCCGCGTTGGCGGTCCGCGGCAGGTTATCGAGTATGGCAACCTCACCGAATAGGGACCCGACCTCCAGAACATTCATCACGTGGAACTCGCCGCCGCCATCTTGCACGCTGATTTCGATGGCTCCATCGAGGACGACGTAAATGGAATCGCCCATGTCCCCCTTGCGGAACAGGCACTCACCATCCGACAGCAGAACCTCACTTCCGCAAGCGATGATCCGCTTTAGAGTCTCTTCGTCCTGGACGGTGAACAGGTCGTTGCGCCGCAGTAACTGAATAAAGGCTTCCGCGCCCGGCAATCTGGTGTCTCCGCAAAAGGAAACGGGGGTTTCTCCACAAGTCTAACGCCCCGCGGGCTCCACGGCACGGGTGAATACCGAGGTCACGAAGTCGATCACTTCGGGAAGCGTGGTGCTGGGGCCTATCCCAGCGCTCCGCGCCCGCTGGACAAAGCGCTCCAGCACGGCCGGTTCGGCACTGGGGCCAAAGAGGCGGAGAAACACCGAGTCCCCGACGAGCTCTCTAGAGCCCAGCAACAAGACGGCCAATTGCTCCATGCCGAGACCCAGACCGCCGACCAGAGCCTTGGCCGCAACAGCGCCAGCGGCACCGAGAATGCTGGTCAGATGGAGGGTAAGTCCATCGTTCTTCAAGACCGCCCGGACCTCTGGACTGAGCAGGGTGTCGGAGAAAGAACTGCCGCGCAGGCGCTTGCCATCGGGTGTGACGATCAGAGCGATCAGACTCTGCCCGGTTGGGCGGACAGGCGCGGGGGGCGAAGATACGGCAATCCCCGCCGGGACCAACTTGACCGCGGGGCGGGCGGCCAAAGCCGCCGCCGACGCGGCTTCCGATTCAGGCATTTGCGCGCCTCCGATCTCGACGGGGAGGGGCAATCCGAGGAGCAGGGCAAGCTTGCCGGGGCTGTTGCATTCAAGAAGCCTGCCGCCCAGGCTCCGGGCACGCTCCACGGTCAAGGTGGCGTAGGTCGGCACCAAAGGCACCTGCCATTCATAAAGCAAGTACTCCTTGATAGTGTCATAGAGTTCGTCGGCCTGAGAAGACTGCTTGGGAGTGAATTGAGCCGTCGGACGGCTGGCCTTAAGGCCGATCCTCTCCAGCAGGCTGCCCTTGTCGTCGGAGGTCTCGGCGTCATCCGGCGGGGCGAGATGCTGGCGGAAATACCGGCGGGCGGTGGTCCGAACCACCATGGCCACCACCTGCTCCAGACTACGGCCGCACGACAGCGGCGTGGTGTCGTCGGGCACCACCTTGCCATCGGCATCGACCAGAAGATGACGAAACTGTTCGCGGCCGTCACGAAAGACTCGGAAAGCCCGCTGGACGAGATAAATGCTGCCGATGACGCGGTCATAGGCCGATTTGGCGGGAACTTGCTTCAGTTCAGGCATGGAGCTCCGAAGGACCTGCATCACCGGACCGGCAAGTGTCGCGCGGACAAGCCGAACCGCGCTGGCACCCTCAATGGCATCCGCTGCGGCAATGGCATTCATGGTTCATGTCCCTCAAGCACGCAGAACCTAACGGCCTACTTGTGACAAAGTAGCGTGAAATTATGCGGCAAGTATGGACAGCACCATTATTCGCTCGAATACCAGATCCCGATGATCGGCAGGCGGGCTTAAGCGCCCTTGCCTCCCCCCATCAGCTCCGCAAGCCGGGGGCTTCGTGCCCCGTCCGGGCCACGTATTCGGTATAACCGCCGCTGTATTGGTGGACGCCTTCGGGGGTGAGTTCCAGGACGCGGTTGGAGAGCGCCGCCAGGAAGTGGCGGTCGTGGGAGACGAACAACATGGTGCCTTCATAATTGGCCAGGGCGGCGATCAGCATCTGCTTGGTGTCGAGGTCCAGGTGGTTGGTGGGCTCGTCCAGCACCAGGAAATTGGGCGGATTGTAGAGCATGATGGCCATGACCAGCCGGGCCTTTTCGCCGCCCGACAGGACGCGGCACTTCTTTTCCACGTCGTCGCCGGAAAAGCCGAAGCAACCGGCCAGGGTGCGCAATGATCCCTGATTGGCCTGGGGGAAGCGGTCTTCCAGGGATTCATAGACGGTCCGCTCGCCGTCCAGAAGTTCCATGGCGTGCTGGGAGAAATAGCCCATCTTGACGCTGGCGCCCACGGTGACGGTACCGCTGTCCGGGTCGGCGGCACCCGCCACCAACTTCAGCAAGGTCGACTTGCCCGCGCCGTTGACGCCCATGACGCACCAGCGCTCCTTGCGGCGGATGATGAGGTCGAGGCCCTGATAGATGGCGCGGCTGCCATAGCCCTTGTGGACGCTCTTGAAGACCGCCACGTCGTCGCCGGAGCGCGGAGCGGGCGGAAAATCGAAACTGACCGTCTGGCGGCGCCGGGGCGGCTCGAAGCGCTCGATCTTGTCGAGCTTTTTGACCCGGCTTTGCACCTGGGCGGCATGGGAGGCGCGGGCCTTGAAGCGTTCGATGAACTTGATTTCCTTGGCCAGCATGGCCTGTTGGCGTTCGAACTGGGCCTGCTGCTGCTTTTCGTTCTGGGCGCGTTGCCGTTCAAAGAAGGCGTAGTCGCCGGAATAGGTGTTGAGCGAGCCGCCGTCGATCTCGATGATCTTGGTGACGATGCGGTTGAGGAATTCGCGGTCGTGGGAGGTCATCAGCAGGGCGCCGTCATAGCCCTTGAGGAACTCCTCCAGCCAGATCAGGCTTTCGATATCCAGATGGTTGCTGGGCTCGTCGAGAAGCATGGCGTCGGGCCGCATGAGCAGGATGCGCCCCAGGGCGACGCGCATCTTCCAGCCGCCCGACAGCGCCCCCACATCGCCGTCCATCATTTCCTGGCTGAAGCTCAAACCCGCCAGCACTTCGCGCGCCCGGCCCTCCAGCTCATAGCCGCCCAGTTCCTCGAAGCGCGCCTGGACCTCGCCATAGCGCTCGACCACGGCATCCATGTCGTCACGGTCGGGATCGCACATGGCCGCCTCAAGCTCGGCCATTTCCGCCGCGACGGAACTGACCGGCCCGGCCCCGTCCATCACTTCGGCCACGGCGCTGCGGCCCGACATCTCGCCCACATCCTGGTTGAAATAGCCGATGGAGACCTGCTTTTCGATGGAGACCTGCCCGGCATCGGGCACTTCCTCGCCAGTGATCATGCGAAACAGCGTGGTCTTGCCAGCGCCGTTGGGGCCGACGAGGCCGATCTTTTCCCCTCTGTTGAGAGCGGCGGAACTGTCCAGGAAAAGGATCCGGTGGCTGTTCTGCTTGCTGATATTCTCGAAACGAATCATAGGAGGCCGAGGTCCCGTGCTGAAAGAGGCCTCCTTATGCCACAGGAAGCGGCTGACGCCAGAGTCCTGATGCGCTGGCGCCCCCTTTCCTCCTTGCCGCGCTTGCCCGGACTCGGCTAGCCTCGCCAGCTGGTAATACCGGAGACAGATGATGCGGGTTTTGGTTCTGGGCGCGGGAGCGACGGGGGGATATTTCGGCGGGCGGCTGGCCGAGGGGGGCGCGGACGTCACCTTCCTGGTGCGGCCAAAGCGCGCCTCCCTGCTGGCCGCCAAGGGCCTGCGCATTCAAAGCCCCCACGGCGATGCCGCTCTCAAGGTCAAGACGGTGACCGCCGATGCGCTGTCGGGGCATTGGGATGCGGTTCTGCTGTCGTGCAAGGCCTACGACCTCGACGAATCCATCAAGGCCATCGCACCGGCGGTGGGGCCGGACAGCATGGTTGTGCCCATCCTGAACGGCCTGGCCCATTACAGCGCCTTGGACGAGGCCTTTGGGGCCGGGCGGGTGGTCGGCGGGCTTTGCCATATCTTTTCGACCTTAGGGAAAGACGGCGAGATCGTGCACATGAACGCCATTCACCGCATTACCTTCGGTGAACGTTCAGGCGGCACATCTCCCCGGACCGAGGCCCTTGCCCAGGCCTTCGGCCCCGCCAATTGCGAGACACGCCACTCGACCGAAATCATGCAGGAAGCCTGGGAAAAATACGTTCTGCTGGCCCCGCTGGCGGGCATGACCTGTCTGATGCGGGCCAGCGTCGGCGCCATCATGGCGACGTCGGAGGGCGAGGCGCTGATGCGCGAGATGTTCGAGGAATGCGCCACGGTGGCCTCGCGGGCCGGGCATGGGCCGCGCCCCGAAGCCCGCGATCTGGCGCTGGGCTTTCTTACCCAGAAGGGATCGGCCATGACCGCCTCCATGATGCGCGATCTGGAAGGCGGCGGCCCCATCGAGGGCGAGCATATCGTGGGTGACATGGCTCGCCGTGCCCAGGCGGCGGGCGTGGCGGCACCCTTGCTGCGCGTTGCCCTCGCCCATCTACAGGCTTATGAGATCAGGCGAAAAGGATAGAATAGGCCCAAGGGGCCGCGCGCCTTATGGCGCGGGAGGCAAGGGCGACCAAAGGTGGCCCGCCCGCCAATTGAGGGGCAAATAGGGGGTAATCAGCAGTCGGCGTACCAGCGGGTGAAGAAGGTGTCGTCGCCTTCTTCCCGCAGGCCCATGGTGGGGGCGCCGGTATGGTCGATCAGACCCATTTGATGCAGCCAGCGCACCACCTTGCGGAAATGGGCGAGGTTGTGAAGGCTGGTGCCGCCTTCCAGCCAGTTCTGTTCGAGGAAGGCCAGCACGGCAGGCTGGCCCAGTTCGGCTTCCCACAGGATGCCCAGCAGGGAACACAACCCCTCCTCCACATCGCGTTCGGGCAGGAACAGCGACTGCACCGCGTCGGCCTCGGCCTTGCGGCCCGTCTCCGGCCCGGCCCCCAGGCCGAAATCCAGCACGGCGCGGCGCTCGGGCGCGGCTAGCTGATAATGGGCCACTTCGTGGATCAGCACGCTGGGCTCCAGATGAACCGCCACGGCCTCGCCGTCCCAGGTGAAGTGTTCCTGCGGGCTCATTTCCAGAATCTTGAAGCCGAACCGGCGGCACAATTCCACCGCGCCCCGCTGATGATCGGGTTCGGTGGACAGGGTCAGCAAATCGCCATCGGGCACCAAGGCGGTGACGCGGCGAAACACCGCCAGGGCCAGCGGATCAATGGCCAGGGCCTCTTCGAAGCCGCTCTTCAGCCCGGCGAAGCCGGAATGGTCGATGGGTGTCAGGATCATGGGCGGGGTTGTACCTCAACCTCGCCGGATTTTCTACCCCGCCTTCCGGACGCTGTCGTGAACCACCTGCACCAGGACTTGCTGGAGGTTGGCGATGGAGGATGACACTTCGCGGGCCATCTCCCGCACCAGCGCGGCATGTTCGCCGGTATTGGCGGCCTCTTGCGACACTTCGCCGATATTGCTTGACACTTCCTGGGCGGCGGCGGTGGTCTGCACGATGTTGCGGGCGATTTCCTGGGTGGCCTCGCCCTGCTGCCCCACGGCCTGGGCGATGGTCTCGCCGATATGCTCGATCTCGGTGATGGCGCCGATCACATCCTTGACCGCCACCACGGTGTTGTCGGTCACCGCGCGGATCTCGGCCACCTGGCGATTGATCTCCTCGGTGGATTTTGAGGTCTGGTTGGCCAGGTTCTTGACCTCGTTGGCGACAACGGCAAAACCCTTGCCCGCATCGCCAGCCCGCGCCGCCTCGATGGTGGCGTTGAGCGCCAGCAGATTGGTCTGCGACGCGATATCAGCGATCAGAGCGGCGACGTCGCCGATGCGGGCCACCGCGCGGCTCAGTTCGCCGATCGTGTCCTGGGCACGTCCGGCGGTGCTGACAGCCTGACGGGTCACCTCGGCGGAATGGCCGATCTGCGCACTGATCTGACCAATGGAGGTGGTCAGCTCCTCGGCGGCGGCGGCGACGGTCTGGGCATTGGCCAGGGACTGCTCGGCGGCGGCGGCGACGCTTTGCGCCTTGGCATCCACCCGGCTGGCGGAAATCTGCATCTCGTCGGCGCGGTCGGAGACGGCCCCGGTATGCTCGCCCACCTTGCCGACGGCGGTGGCGGCTTCGCGCTCCACGGTGGCGGCCATGGTTTCCAGGGCCTGGCGCTTGGCCTGTTCGGCGGCGGCGGACATGCCCGCCTGCTCGGTCCGTAGGCGCTCGGTTTCCAGGGCATTATCCTTGAAGACCTTGAGGGCGCGGGCCATGGAGCCCACCTCGTCCTTGGCTTCGGTCCCGTCCACCGGAACCTCGAGATGTCCCTTGGAGATGGAGCGCATGGCCTGAACCTGATGCATCAGGGGACCGGTGATGCTTTTCACCACCAAGAGGGAAATGCTGACGAACACCGCCATCAGGACGGCGGTAATGATCCAGAATCTTTGTCCCGCGGCTTCGGCCGCGTCGCGGGTGGCTTGCGCCGAATGACCGGCGGCGGCGGCGATCAGGCCTTGGGCGCCCTCGATCTTGCCTGCCATCTCGGCGAATTGCTTGTCCACATGGCCCATCAGCGGAATGGCGATGAGACGATCGGATTGCGCCATGTCGTTCATCTGGGCCACCGCCTTGGCATAGGCGGCAAGGCGGGCCTGGATATCGGCCATGGCTTCCGTGGCGGCGGGTTCGGTCTTGAGCTTGTCGATCAGACCGCCAGCCTTGGCCAAATTGGCGGCGATGGCCTTGCGCATGGCGTCCAGCTTGGCCTCGGACGTCCCGGAATCCACCAGGGCCAAATGGCGGGAAACGTCGGAATGGGTCTGATAGATGGTAGCGATCAAATCATCCACCTGATTGCGGCGCTCGGCCGCCTGCAGATGGATGGAGTCGATGGCGGACAGGGCCGTCGCGGCCTGTCTGTCCGCCATCACCAGCAGAATGCCGGTGAGCGCCAGAACCAGGAATGGCGCCACCGTAATGCGGGCGGCAAGGGATGTGCGGCGCAATGTCGCGATCAAAAGCTCGAACATCCCCATTCCCCCTTACTTGTAGATGCCCACATAGGCGATGAGATCCTTGCCCGGCACCTTCTTCACATAAGTGATCTTGGGCTGGATGGTGTTGGTGGCCGGGTTCTTCCAGCGATACTCGGTCCAACCCTCGCCCTTCAGGCCGGTATTGAGGATGTCCTTGCCCAGTTCCTTGCCATCTTCATCGATGAAATTCAGGACGCTCTTGCCCTTGTTCTCGGGCTTGGGGGGATAGATCACCCAGTTGCCCTGGGTATCGATGACGTTGACGTAGATCTCGCCGAACTTGAACTCGCCTTCGGTGGTGAAGGCCTTGGCGGCTTCATCGACACCCTTGGCGGCGATGAAATCGGCCGCCTTGATGGCGATGGCCTTGACCTCGTCCTGGGTCGGCTTCTTCGCCTGGGCGAAAACGGCGCTGGCGGCAATGGTCGCCATCAGTACGGTGACACTCAAAATCTTCAGAAATTTCATTCCCTTGCCCCTTTATATTTTCATGTTCTCTCGAACCAGCCCCCAGCATAACCCCATCATATTGCAGTGCAACAAAACCTTTGTGTCGAATCGTTATAAATTGAAATTCATCCTCCCCGTTCCCCCCCCCTTGACCAGGAGAACCCCGACGGGCTAAAGGGTGCCTTCGATTCCCCTTCGTTCAAGGACCAAGCATGGACAGGATCCGCATTGTCGGCGGGACGCCGCTCAAGGGCACCATCACCATTGGCGGCGCCAAGAACGCCGCCCTGGCGTTGATGCCAGCCTGCCTGCTGACCGAGGAAACCCTGGCGCTGTCCAATCTTCCCCATCTGGTGGACATCACCACCATGGCCAATCTGCTGGCCCAACATGGGGTGACCATGGCGCTGAACGGCGCCGCCGCCAATGGCGGGCATACCGGACGGGTGCTGGAGCTGACCGCCGCCACTATCGGCAACACCACCGCGCCTTATGATCTGGTGCGCAAGATGCGTGCTTCGGTCCTGGTTCTGGGGCCGCTGCTGGCCCGCTTCGGCGAGGCCCGCGTCAGCTTGCCCGGCGGCTGCGCCATCGGCACGCGCCCCGTGGACCTTCACCTGAAGGCCTTGGAGCAGATGGGCGCCAAGATCGAATTGGACGGAGGCTATATCATCGCCTCGGTCCAAGGCCGCCTCAAGGGCGCCCATATCATCTTCCCGCAGATCACCGTGGGCGGCACCGAGAACATCCTGATGGCCGCCACCCTGGCCGAGGGCGAGACGGTCATCGCCAACGCGGCGCGCGAGCCCGAGGTTACCGATCTGGCCGAGTGCCTGGTGGCCATGGGCGCCAAGATCGAGGGAATCGGCACCGGCACCTTGAAGGTCCAAGGCGTCGAGCGTCTGCATGGCGCCGAATACTCGGTGGTTCCCGACCGCATCGAGACCGGCACCTATGCCGTGGCCGCCGCCATCACCCGTGGCGATATCGAGCTGGTGGGCGCGCGCTTCGATCTGATGGAATCGGTCAACAAGGTGCTGATGGAATGCGGCGTCCATGTGGAGGAAACGCCGCGCGGCATGCGGGTCTCGGCCGATAAGGGCGAGATCAGCGGCGTCGATATCATGACCGAGCCCTATCCTGGCTTCCCCACCGACATGCAGGCCCAGTTGATGGCCCTGATGTCCACGGCCAAGGGCGCCTCCATGATCACCGAGACCATTTTCGAGAACCGCTTCATGCATGTTCCCGAGATGACCCGCATGGGCGCGCGCATCAATGTCCACGGCTCCTCGGCCATCGTGCGCGGCGCGCCCAAGCTGTCGGGCGCCCAGGTCATGGCCACCGATCTGCGCGCCTCGGTCTCGCTGGTTCTGGCCGCCCTGGCCGCCGAGGGCGAAACCATCGTCAACCGCGTCTATCACCTGGATCGAGGTTACGAGCGGGTCGAGGAAAAGCTGGCCGCCTGCGGCGCCCAGATCGAACGCCTCAAGGACGGCGCGGCGGAGTAGATCGATCCGCGTTCTTCATGCGTGGACAGGGAATTCACCACGAAGGCACAGAAGCACGAAGGGCCACGAAGAAGGATTAATCGTCCTTCCCCCCTCCTTCGTGCCTTCGCGCCTTCGTGGTAAAATCCGCCCCTACTTGTGCACCAGGGCCACCAACTTGGCGATCCAGCCCAGTTTCCAGGCCAGGGCCACCGCCGCCAGGATCACGCCCACAACCACCACCGAGCGCCAAGGCGCCTCCTTCTCGGCATAGGGGTCCTTCAGCGAGCGCTGGGCGCCGTCGGGCAGCTTGGCCAGATGGGTCAGGGCCGTGCCGAAGGGGATGTTGATGCGGGCATGGGTGTTCACCGCCCAGCCATTGGCGTCGAGAATCGGCCCCAGATGGCGCTGATGCAGCTTGAACGAGGCGATGATCATGCTGGGCCCCGAGACGGCCAGCACGGCGCCGAGCAAGGCCAGGGGGATCTGCCACCAGGGCAGGGCTAAAAAGCCGGTAACCACCGAGGCCAGGGCCGTGCCGATGGCGCCGATGGCCAGACCCAGGGCGGCGAAGATACCGGCGAAACGCCCGGCATCGAAAGGCGCCGCCGGAGCCGCTACCGGCGCTGCGGCGGGAGCGGGAGCAGGAGCGGGAGCGGGAGCAGGCCCGGGTTTGGCGCCCGGCAGCGGAATCTTGGGCGAGACGGCGACGGCGGCAACCTGTTCGTCGGCGGCCTTGGCCCGCGCGGCGGCGGCCTTTTCCACCATCTGGGCGATCATCTTGCCCACCTTCTTGTAGGGCGCCCAGAAGGACTGGCGGATGCTGATGGGGTGGTCGACCATGTGGACGATGGTGGCGTCCCAGTCCACCCCCTTGCGGTCATAAAACACGCCGTTTCGCCCGACCATCAACTGATCGGAATCGCCATCGGTGACGGCGGCGGCGATATACATCTTCTCGCCATCCTCGGCCGCGCCTCGGCGGCGGCATTCGCAATAGACCAGATAGATGCGGCTGAGCGTGGCGATCACCGCATGTTTGGCCGGATCCTCGACGCGCACGCACAGATCGCAGGAACGACCGTCCAGGAACAGGGTCCCGGCCTGGAACACCGCCCTGTGCTTGCGGGTGTAGAAGTCGCGGAAAGCGACGAAATTGTTGAGCAGAACCGCCAGATCGCGGCAGCAGCGCAGCAGCTTATCCACGGAATCGATGGCCTTGGCCTCGGCCTCCAGGGCCAGATCCTGGGCGATCAGGCTTTCGATGGCGGCCTGGGCGTCCATGGACAGAATGGCCTTGATGCGCTCCGTGCCCAGGGCCCCCACCGGCCCCTCCGGCATGTCCTTGGCCCAAGCGGCCCTGGCCGCGAAACGCTGCTTGATTCCCTGCCAGTCCTCGGGCGACAGGCTGTCGCGTTCTCCCAGCAGGGGCACCACCACCTCTGCCTTGAAGCGGGCCATGGCCGGACCCCAGGCGGGATTGAGGCCAGCGTCCAGCGGCAGGTTGGGTCCATTGCCCACCACGGCCAGGGGAAAGGCCGCCAATTCCTGGGATTCGGATGACAGTACCCCGGTGGCCAGCGCCGCCCAATCCTCCTCCGAGCGGTTGAGCGGCCCGGCAGCGCGGGCATCGAAGGCGGTGAGCGCCGAGCGGGTAAACCAGTCGTCCAGCTTGGCCGACACCGCCGACACGGCCTCGGCGGCCTTGGCCGATTCGCCCGCCACGGGGTTGAGGTCGGGATCGGTCTCGGCCTTGGCCGCCCAGGCGGCATGGGCCTCGGCGGCGGTGAAGAAGGCCTTGACCTTCTCCTCGGATACGCCGGGCAGGCCGCCGCGATCGGTCTCGCCGCCCAGACAGGCGATGATATCCTCGATCACCGAGCGAAGGGCCGGATCATCGACGATCTCGGCGGGAACGATGCCGTCGCCGTTGAAGTCATTGGCGGCAAAGACCTCCTGCACGCCCGCCACCTCGGCCAGGGTGATGGCCTCGGCCCCGGCCTTGCCGCTTTTGGCCAGGATGCGCTTGGCGGCCGCCAGTACGGCGCGGCCGTCGGGCTTGGAATCGTCGATGGCATCCAACGGCAGCGCATCTTCCCGCTTAAGCAGCAGATCGGGATGCTTCAGCAGTTGGCCCGCCCATTCCACCACGGCGATGACCTCTCCGGCCCGGATACGGCCGTCCTTGTCGGCATCGATGATGTCGAGGGTGCGCTGATCCAGTTCGATGCCGCGCGTCGGGCAGGACAGCGCCGCCCACAGCTTCTGGTCAAGCGAGCCCAGGCTCATCAGCGCCCGGCCGCTATCGAGCCGCACCTGATCGAAGCCCCCCGCCCGGAAGAACTTCCACTGCACCGGACCCTGGTTGGTATCGCTATCGCCGCTCATGCCCGCCCCCTGGAGTTGAACCCCTCCATCATGCCCGAAGCCAAGGCGGAGGCAAGCGTTACACGGTGTTACCCCCCTCCTTCCGCCCGACATCGCGCCGTTACGTCAGCATGTTCTAATACAAACATGAGCGGGGAAGACAGACAGGAGCTTGTCATGAAGACCATCCTCAAGACTCTCGCGGCCGTTACCGCATTGGCCGTCGTCGCATCCTACGCAGCCCAGGCCGCCGACGAGCCCACGCCCCAAAGCTGGGGCCCCGGCTGGCGCCACGAACAGATGATCAAGGCCCAGGCGGACGGCACTTTCATCCCCGGCCAGGGACCTGGATTCGGGCGCGGCAGGATGGCGGCGGCCATCGGCCCGGATGGCAAGATCGACCCGGCCAAGCTGCCCGCCGATTGCCCCATGCGTCAAAGCCTTGCCAAATAGCCCATGACACACAGGAACAGTGAAGGGGTGGGACCACGCGGCCCCACCCCTTCATATTTGAAAACAAAGACCCGCTAATCAGCCAGCCCGCACTCCGGCCAGGAAGCGATCGACCTCGGTGCGCAATTGCTGCGAGTTCTGGGCAAGTTCGCCAGCGGCCGTCAGCACCTGAGCCGAGGCGGCCCCGGTATCGGCGGCGGCCTGGGTAATCCCCTGGATATTGGAGGAAACCTCCTGGGTGCCCTGGGCGGCCTGCTGGACGTTGCGGGCGATTTCCTGGGTGGCGGCCCCTTGTTCTTCCACCGCCGAGGCGATACCGGACGAAATCTGCCGAACCTGCTCGATCACGGTGGCGATGGTGCGAATAGCCTCCACCGCCCTTCGGGTTTCTTCCTGAACCGCGCCGATCTGACTGGAAATCTCGTCTGTGGCCCTGGCCGTCTGGTTGGCGAGATTCTTGACTTCGCCAGCCACCACGGCAAATCCCTTGCCCGCGTCACCGGCCCTGGCCGCCTCGATGGTGGCGTTCAGCGCCAGCAGATTGGTCTGAGACGCAATGTCATTGATCAGGCTGACCACTTCGCCGATCTTATCGGCCGCCTTGGCCAGGCCTTCCACCATGACGTTGGTGCGGGCGGTTTCCTCCGACGCGGTCGTGGAGATCTGGGCGGCCTGGGCCACCTGACGGCTGATCTCGGAAATGGAGGACGACAGTTCCTCGGCTGCCGTAGCCACCGTTTCCACATTGACCGTCGCCTGCTGTGCCGCCGCGGCCACGGTGGTCGCCTGGTTGGAGGCCTGCTGGGCGGCGGCGGACATGTCCTGGGACGTGGCCTGCATGTCCGAAGCCTTGGTGGACACACCCTCCACCAACCCCATCACCGCGCTTTCGAAGTTGTTGGCCAAGGAGATCATGGTTTGCTTGCGTTCGACTTCGCTGCGGGCCTTGGCCTGCTCCTGCTCCGCCTGCAAGGCGGCAACCTTGACGGCATTCTCCTTGAACACCTGGACGGCACGGGCCATCTCGCCGACTTCATCGGTCTGCTCGGTATTGGGGACCTCGGCGTTCAGATTGCCCTTGGTCAGTTCATCCATGCAGTGGGACAAGGCATTGACCGGCTTGGCGATCGCATTGGCCACCACCATCCCCAGCACGATACCGGCGGCGGCGATGCCGGTGCCGATGATCAGCAGCCACATGATGATGGCGTTGCGGGTTTCGTTCATGGCCTTTTGCTGTTCCTCGGCGGCGTCAAAAGCCAGCTTGATGACCTGTCCGCCCAGTTCCTTCATCTTGGGCAGAATCTCGTGGAACAGCTTCTCGCTGTTCGCCACCCATTGATAGGCGGCCTTCTCGTAGTCGAGGGCAGAGCGCTTGAACGTGGCGATCTGAGCCCGTTCCTTGTCGGTCGCGGCATCGCGATCCAGAACGGCCAGCTTCTCCATCATCAAGCCGAATTCCTTCTTCATGATCTCGAAGAATTCCGCCTTCTGGGTCAGCATGTACTTCTTTTCATTGAAGCGGATGCGGTTGGCGTGAAGCCGGATCTGGACCGCGATGCGCTCCTTGCGCACGTCGCCGATCCCTTCGGCATAGTCCTGGGCCTGATTGATGGCCGTTTCGCCGTTGTGTTCCAGCGCCTCGGTCAGTTTGTCCAACTCCACCAGGGCCGCCACGCCCTTGCGGTAAAGATCCGCATATGCGTTCGTCCCCTGACGCGCCGCCTTGGCACGGTCCAGCAAACTCTGGCTGTTGCTGAGCGCCTCGATGCGGTCAAGGGTGGTATTGATGGTCTTGACGTCGTCCTCGGCCTTTTTGAACGCCGCATCGGCCAATCCTCGGTTATCGGTGGCGGCATTGGCATTCAACAGGTAGTTCTTCTCCTCCATGATGGTCTCGTAAGCGTAGCGTTCGACATTGGTGGCCAGCACCAACTCTTCCAGCATGCGCTTGATGTTGGACAGGCCGACGCTGGACACGGCCAGCATGATGGCTCCCGTCAGAACGGCGGTTCCAACCAGAATCAATGCCTTCGATTTTATCCGCAGATTACCGAGCACACTCATTCCAACCTCCCATCATGACCTGCGGAGGTAGGGCCTGGCTCAAAAGAGCGGCCCCCCGGCACTCCACGCCACCATCGCAGACAAGAATCACAGGTATCGAATATAAGTCATATTACCTAACACTACTTTGGCATTTTAGGCTCCGCAGCATCCGCAAGGAGCCTGTCACAGTGAGGGCATCGTCTGGGTGGATGTCGCATGAAGAGGTTGAGGATCGCT
>NZ_JXSL01000011.1 GCF_000829825.1 Paramagnetospirillum magnetotacticum MS-1
AAAAGAGTCTCGGGACCCCCGCCACAACCAAGCTTGCCGGCCATAAGGCAAGCGATCCTCAACCTCTTCATGCGACATCCACCCAGACGATGCCCTCACTGTGACAGGCTCCTTGCGGATGCTGCGGAGCCTAAAATGCCAAAGTAGTGCTAGAAGAACGAGCTGATGCACTCTAGCGCTGAGCCAGCGTCGTGACCGTGTAGATGGCCAATCCTACCAGGCCGCCGACCACGGTGCCGTTAATGCGGATATACTGAAGATCCTTGCCCACATGGCTTTCCAGCTTCTCGATCAGGAACGGGGTGCGCCAGCGCATGACCAGATCGGTGATCAGCGAGCCTATCAGCTCGCGTCGGGGCACCAGCAAGGCTTCGGTGGCGTCGCGCAGCCAGCGGTTCAGGGTCGCACGCATGGCGGTGTCGTGCTCCAGCCGTTGACCGATCTCGCGCAGGCCGTTTTCAAGGAGCATCTCCATGGTCTCGGCCTCCTCCATCAGGTGGTCGTAGGCGCTGCTTCCCAACTGGCGGAGATAGGCATCCAGGGCGGGATCGTCGAGAACCTGCATCTTGAGCTCCTCGATCCGCTGGGCAAAATGCGGCGAATTGGTCATGCCGTCGATGGTTTCGTGGACGAAGAGCTCGAATTTCAGCCGCCAGGGATGGTCGGGGGCGGTCAGCTCCCCCAGTGAGCCGTCGATGCCTTGGGCGACGCCCTGTGCGATCTGGGTCTCCACCCACAGCGGCAGCCATTCCGGACATTCCTTGGCGACCTTGGCGCGGATGAAGGAACGGTTCTGGGCGACGAAGGAGCGGGCCTCGGTCACCAGATGATCCAAGATGGCGTGGTGATAGCCGCGCCCCACCATGTAGGACAAGATGTTGGCCATGTGCGGGGCGGTGATGGCGGTATCGACCACCTTGCGCAGACCGCCGCCGATGGTGCTGCGCCACCGTTGCTCGCCGATTGTATCGACGATGGGGGGGAGCGATCCGGCGATCCGGGCGGCGATCATAGCCACCGTCTCAGGCCGGGCCAGCCAGCGCCCCAGCCGTCCGGCGGTATCGAGTTCCTCCAGCCGTTGGGCCAGCGCCTGCGACGCCAGCAGGTTCTCGGCGACGAACCGGCCGATGGCGGCGGCGATCCGGCCGTGATTGCGTGGAATGACGGCGGTGTGGGGGATGGGAAGTCCGAAAGGATGGCGAAACAGGGCGGTAACCGCGAACCAATCGGCGATGCCGCCGACCAGGGCGGCTTCGGCGAAGGCCCGAACCGGCGCCAGCCAGGGCCAGGCTTTCTCCCCCCAAACGGAGAATGCGAACACAGCGGAGATCAAGGCAAGCAAAGCCGTAGCATAAGTCCGCATGCGGGAAAGTCCGGCATGTTGCGTTCGATTATCGTTATCTTCTGGTGAAGAGAGCATCTGATCCGAATCCGAGGGCGGCGGCAGGAAATCGAGACTTCTTGTTTCGAGCATATATACGCAATCCGCTGCAGCGGCGGATTGCGGGGTACCTTCGTATGAACCCTGTGTTTATGTGTTGTCAACCGCCCCCGACTCGCTGTTATAGTCTGACCGAATCGGAGGTGATGGGTGTCTCGAGTGGAAGCGGCTGCGGCAGAAGTTAAAGTGCGCCAGCACAACGCCCTTTATTTGCTGTCGGCGTTGTGCATGGTTTTCATGACCCTGGTGGTTGCTATTCAGCCGCTATTCTTGCGAAACGTTCTTAATATCTCATTCGAAACCGCCGGCGCCGTCAATGCCAATGTGCAGGTGGTGACCGAGGTTCTGGATCTCTTCATCTTCGCCTATCTCGGCTACCTGTCGGATCGGATCGGACGGGTCAGGATCATCGTGGCCGGTTTTCTGGTCGCCGCCATCGGTGCGGTGATCGCGCCGCTCAGCCCCTGGATCGGCGGTGCCTCCATCGGGGCGCTGGTCGTCTATTACGTTTCGCGGGTCATCATGTCGGCGGGCAGCGGCGCGGTATGGCCTCAATTGTCGGCCCTGGCCGGGGATTTCAGCGACGACGACACCCGGGCGCGCCTGATGTCCAATACCGCGTTCATGATGGCCTTCGGGGTGACGCTGGTCTACGCTGTTTTGATGCAGATCCCGGCCCATGCGGGCATCGCCGTGACCATGCTGCTGACGGCGGCGGTCTCCCTGGCCGGTGCTTGGCTGGCGGGGAAATTCCTGGTGGATGTCGCTCCGCGCACCCAGGAAACCTCGGTTCCCTGGCGGGCGGTCTGGAGCTTGGTGAAGGCGGAGCCCCGCCTGCGCCTGGCTTTCGCCAGTTCGCTGTTCGCCCGCAGCGACATGGTGTTCGTAGGGCTCTTCCTCATGCTGTGGTTCATCTACTTTGCCGATCTGATCAAGGTCGGGCAGGCCGAGGCGGCGGCGCGGGCCGGAATCTTGATCGGGCTGATGGGGGCGGTGGTCATGCTCTCGATCCCGGTTTGGCGGTCGTTTATCGAGCATTTCGGCCGCATTCAGGCGGTTCTGCTCGGGATGGTGCTGTCCGCCCTGGGATTCATAATGTTGGGTTTCATCATCAATCCGTTTGACTGGTTCATCGTACTGCCCATCTTGTTGATTGCGTCCGGGCAGGCTGGTTGTTTTGTGGCACCTCAAATATTAACAGTTGACTACGCGCCTAGGGATTTGCTTGGGTCTGTGCTTGGTGCATTTAATGTTATTGGGTGTATTGGTATTATTTTCTTTGTTCAGGTCGGTGGGTTTTTATTTGATTATGTTGGCCCGCCGGCACCTTTTGTCTTTACTGGTGTTGGAAACTTGATTATATCAGCGTATGCATTGCGCCTGCTGAAACGCGAGGCGCGTGACGGCGGCGGCGACGACGCCCCAGGGGACGACGGGGTGGCGTAGCGCCATTCGCTCTGCATCAAGACTGGAGTAACGTTTATGCCAAGCGTGATTTTCGGACTGCTGGCGCTTGCCCTCGGATTGCTGGGGGTGACGGCATGGTGGTGGTCGGTGACCGAGTTCCTGCGCGGAGCGGTGCCGGTGGCCCTGCTCATCCTTGGCTTGGTCGCGTTGGCCTCCGGGGTGCAATCCGTGCGGTTGCCTCGTTCCAACAAGGGGACCGCTTCAGACCCTGACATCGATGGTTGATGGCCATGTTCAATGGTGACGTAGAAGACGGCGGGCGCGGCGATGCTTCCTGCGGCAAGGATCTGAAGCGCTATCTGATGCTCATGGGCGTGGTTGCCCTGGTCGTCCTGTTTGGCGCCTTCATTTACCGGCAGTCCTCGGGCGGTCTTCGTCTCGGCGCCATGTTGGAGCAGATGGGGCGGGGCACCGGCCCTGCCGTCAATGTTCCGGTACAGCAGGGCGGGCCGTCGGCAGCCGCCAATCCGGCCATCTCGGTTCCGGCTGGTGCCCGCGTGGCGCCGCCCTCGGCCGCCGGTGCTATCGCGACCATGCCTCCCATGGTGGATTTCGGACCGGCTCCCATTGGGGCCGGGGGGCCGTTCTCCAGCGTCGTCACCTTGCTGCGCAACAGCGTTGTCGCCGTGACCGCGTCATCGGCCAACGGGCAGGCCATGCCCGATCCCCTGGGCTTGGCCAACCCTGACGGACTGCCCCATTTCGCCAATCCCGCCACCCGCTCGGTGGAAAACATCGGCACCGGCGTGATCGTCCGTAACGACGGCTTCATCGTCACCAACTACCATGTGGTGCGCGGCGCCAATTCGGTGTTCGTTACCGTGCAGGACGACGTGGGCTCGACCCGTTATTCCGCCGAAATCATCAAGATGGACGAGGCTCTGGATCTCGCCTTGCTGAAGGTCGCCCCCAAGACGCCGTTGACAGCCGCCGTTCTGGGCGACAGCGACGGGGTGCAGGTCGCCGACGAAGTGATCGCCATCGGGACTCCCTTCGGTCTGGACATGACCGTCAGCCGCGGCATCATTTCCGCCAAGCGCAAGTCCATGGTGATCGAGGGCGTGACCCATTCCAACCTGCTGCAGACCGACGCCGCCATCAACCAGGGCAATTCCGGCGGTCCGCTGGTGATTTCCAACGGGACGGTGGTCGGCATCAATACCGCCATCTACACCCCCAACGGCGCCTTTGCCGGAATCGGCTTCGCCGTGCCCAGCAATCAGGCCCGCCTGTTCATCTTGGATGAAGTGGGCTGGCTGCCGACCTCCACCGCCGAAGGGGCCTCCATGGGCCTGGTGGCCATGCAGCGCCCCATGGGCGGCGGCGTGGGCGCGGCGGGTCCGGCCATTTTCGCCGGGACTAGGGCGCCCCACACCGATGGCCGCCAGAACATGGATTGCACCACCTGCCACGATCTGATTCCGGCCGGAAACGGGCGGCCCGCGCCGATGATGCCCATCGCCGCCCCGATTCCGCCGCCGCCGATTCCCATGGGCGCCGTCTCGCCCCATACCGACGGCCGTCAGAACATGAACTGCGCCAATTGCCATCAGATGCTGGGCGGTGCCGCGCCCATCGCCGCACCGGGACTCGGCGGGGGGGCTTACCGCTTCGCGCAGCCGCCGGGAAGCCTGGCCATCAATATTCAGGGGCCGCGCAGCGGGCAGTCGACCGCCGCCGGAACCGGCCGGGTCACGCTTTTGGGCGCCGCCTTGACTCCCATGTCGCAGCGCCTTGGAGCCCAGACCGGCGTACCGGTCGGACGCGGAGTGTTCATCTCCGGCGTCACGCCCAATACTCCGGCGGCGACGGCGGGGCTGCGGCCCGGTGACGTCTTGCTCAAGGTGGACGGCCGTCCTGTCCGTCTGCCGGAAGAAGTCTCCGCCATCATGGCCGAGATGCATGCCGGACGGTCGGTGCGGCTCGGCGTCCTGCGCGATGGCGATGTGCGCAACATGACCCTGGTCGCTGGACCCGCCGGTCTGGCCGCCGCAGCGGTCCAGGCTCCGGCCATGGCCGACATGGCGCAGCCGCCCATAGGCGGCATGGCCCCCACTGCACCCGGCATGGCCGCGGTTCCCGGTGGTCCGGCCGTCATGCCGAAGCCTCCGACCGAGTTCAACTGGCTGGGCATGGAGATCGAAACCTTCCAGGCGCCGCGTCCGATCACCGGTGTGCCGGGCGCCGTTCCGGTTCCCGGAGCCAAGGGGGCCCAGGTGGCCGAGGTTCTGGTCGGATCCCGGGCCGCCGTGGCGGGGCTCCAGGCCAATGACCTCATCCTCGAGGTAAATAATCGGCCGGTGGCCGGTCCGGCTCGTCTCGACGCCGCCATTAAGGGTGCGACGAATGCCGGGCAGCAGATTTTGCTGAAGGTCAACCGCAATGGCCAAGAGTTCTGGATTGTCCTTTGATGGTGGAGCTGGATAATGGCGAATAACCGGCGAGATCGCGACAAAGGTGACGGGAGCCAGGGTGAAGGCTTGTCGGCGGGCGGTGGAATGCCGTCGGAGCCCGAGATCGTCTCGGTGACGGTCCATCCCACGCCAACTTTGGCCGTGTCGCTGAAGCCGGCGCAGCAAGGCGATATTTGGGCCAGTTTGCTGGAAAGCTCGCCCTGGTCGGCCAATCACGGCGGCCGGATCGAGCCGGTTCAGCCGAGCCCCGCCCCCACCCGCCCCACGGAATCCCCGTCCGTCGGCGATCTGGTCAGCCGCTGGTCGCAGCCGATCTGGCGGACCCCCAGCCGCGTGGAAGAGGTCGAGACCCCGGAGAGCAATTTCGTCATCGAGTTGGAGGCGTCCCAGCCGATCACTTCGGATATCACGGTGTCCGTCTCCGATCTGGTGATCGAGGCTCAGCCGATCCAGACCACCGAAGCCGAGCCGGAGCCCGAGCTTCCGGTGGCCGAGCCCGAGCCCGAAGTCGTGCCGGTGGAGGTTGTGGCCGAAGCCGAGCCGGAGCCGGAGCCGGAGCCGGAGCTTCCGGTGGCCGAGCCCGCGCCCGAAGTCGTGCCGGTGGAGGTTGTGGCCGAAGCCGAGCCGGAGCCGGAGCTTCCGGTGGCCGAGCCCGAGCCCGAAGTCGCGCCGGTGGAGGTTGTGGCCGAAGCCGAGCCGGAGCCCGAGTTTCCGGTGGCCGAGCCCGAATTGGTTCATGAGGCGGCTGTTTCCGAGCCGGTGGCCGAAAGCATCGAGGACGCGGTGGCGGTTCCCGCCCCGGCGACTAATTTCGGTCTTGCCGAACTGATGCAGGCGGCTGCGGCCATGGCCCCGGTTTTGGCCTCTCCCCCTTCCGTTGCCCCAGCGGCCAAGCCCGTCCGGGAGCCCGCGAAGAAGAGGAAGGCTCCGCCGGTCAGAAAGAAGGCCGCCACGGTTCAGGACGTTCCCGTCGAAGACCTTCTCGGTGGAATTTTCGGGATCGCCGGTTCGGCGGTGCGTAGTGTCCTCAGTCTTGGTGCCGGGGTCGTCGGCGGCGTGGTCAAGGGGGGGCGTGTCATTGGGGACAACGTCGTCGCCGGTGCGCGTCGGCTGACGGGGTCCGCCGAGGGAAGTTGCGGGACCTGCTCCACGTCTCAATGCGATACGGTGGGCAAGAAAAAATAGCTGGCAGCCGTCAATTGGTCATTTAGCACGCGAACGGAGTGACAAAAATGAGTGAAGGTGAAGGCCAGGCCAAGAACAGATTGTTCCTTGGCGTCGACCTTGGGACTTCCCATACTGCGGTGATGTCGAGCCGGGGCAAAAAGTTCCTGCTGAAGTCGGTGGTTGGATACCCGAAGGACGTCATCGGTTTGAAGCTGCTCGGCCGCCCCTATGTGGTCGGCGACGAGGCTTTCGAGATGCGCTCCTACCTGGACATCCGCTATCCGCTCCAGGACGGCGTGCTGAGCGAGATCAGCGACCGCGACATCGAAGTGGCGCGGCATCTGCTGACCCATGTGGTGAAGTCGGCCGAGCCCGGCCCCAACGACGAGATCTGCGCCGTCATCGGCGTGCCGGCGCGGGCGTCGGCGGCCAACAAGGCGCTGCTGCTCAAGATGGCTCAGGAGGTGGTTCATACCGCCCTGGTGGTGTCCGAACCGTTCATGGTCGGCTACGGCCTGGACAAGCTGATCAACACCATCATCGTCGATATCGGCGCAGGAACCACGGATATCTGCGCCCTGAAGGGCACCGTTCCCGGCCCCGAAGATCAGGTTACCCTGACCAAGGCTGGCAACTATGTGGATGAGCGGCTCCAGAACGCCATCTTGGAACGTCATCCCGAACTGCAGATGAACGTGAATGTCGCCTGCGCGGTGAAAGAGCAGTTCTCCTTCGTCGGCACCCCCACCGAGGTTGCCTCGTTCGAGTTCCGCGCCGCCGGCAAGCCCGTGCGCGCTGACGTGACCGAGCCGGTGAAGATCGCCTGCGAGGCGCTGATGCCCGACATTATCGAAAGCATCGAGACGCTGCTGCGTTCGTTCCAGCCCGAATATCAGGCCACCGTGCTTCAAAACATCGTGTTTGCCGGCGGCGGCTCGCGCATTCGCGGATTGGCGGCCTACGTCAAGGAAAAGCTGCGTCCCTTCGGCGATGCGAACGTGACCTGCGTCAAGGACCCCACTTTCGACGGTTGCCGGGGCGCCTTGCGTCTGGCGGAAGAGCTTCCGCCGCAGTATTGGCGTCAGCTTGGAGACGTCTCCGGCTCGTGACGGGGGGAGAGTTCGATATGCGGGACGGGGATACGCGGCAGTCTAGGACAGTGGCATGGTAAGATTGATCGGATCGTTGGTGTTCGGCGGGTTGATCGTGCTGTTGGCGTCGTCCAACTCGCATATGGTCGAAACCCGCCTGGGACCACTGGCGATGATTGCGCCGCATTTCGTTGTTCTGGGCATAACGTTTTTTCTCGGTTTCGCCACCGGCATCGTCTCGGTGCTGGCGAACGTCATGACGCGGCGCAAGCAGAAGTCGCCGGGGAAGAGCATCGTCATCAAGCGCTGAATCCCTTCGCTTGGGTTGAAGGCGGGGTCGGGGCTTTGGAGTGAGTAAGGATGAGGAAGAGCGGTTGCACGGTCTGCAGCAGGAGCATCGGTTGGGTCGGCCTGGCTGTAAACACCGTACTGATGGTCATGAAGGCGTTCGTCGGTCTGATCGGCGGATCGCAGGCCATGCTCGCCGATGCCATGTATTCGCTGAAGGACATGCTGAATGCGCTGATGGTGGTCATCGGGACCACCATCTCCAGCAAGCCCCTTGACGCGGAGCATCCCTACGGCCATGGCAAGGTCGAATTCATTCTGTCCATGGTGGTCAGCGTCGTTTTCATCGGACTGACCGGCTATCTGCTGGTCCACGCCGTCCAGATCTTGTTGGATGAAAGCATGCACCGCACCCCGCATCTGATCGTGCTGTGGGCGGCGCTGGTTTCCGTCGGCGTCAATGTGGCCATGTATTTCTACTCCCGCTGCGTCGCCATCGAGACCAACAGTCCCATCATCAAGACCATGGCCAAGCATCACCATGGCGACGCCACCGCTTCGGGGGCCGTGGCGCTGGGTATCATCGGCGCCCATTACCTCAACATGCCGTGGATCGATCCGGCGGTCGCCCTGTGGGAAACCATCGACCTGCTGCTGCTGGGCAAGGTCGTCTTCATGGATGCCTATCGCGGCCTGATGGACCATACCGCGGGCGAGGCGGTGCAGAACCGCATCGTCGATACGGCGGAGCGGGTCCCCGGCGTGCGCGGCGTGATCCATCTGCGCGCCCGCTATGTGGGCCAAGACATCTGGGCCGACATGATCATCGGCGTCGATCCCGAGCATACGGTGGAGCAGGCCCACGACATTTGCGAGGCGGTTCAGGCCGCGGTCTGCGGCAAGATGCGCCGTATCGAATCGCTGCATGTCAGCGCCGAGGCGCGAGAAGCCGGAGATACAAGCAAGCCGACATTCTCGGAAGAGCCGCTGACTTACGATGAAGTCATGTTGTCGAAGGTGGATAACTAGATGATCGGACTTCTCACCCTTGCCGTGTTCGTCGCGACGTTCGCCGTTATCTATCGGTGGGCGGAGGGCAGCCATCTGGCCGTTCTGGCCGGGGCGGCGGCATTGGTGATGATCGGAACCATCAGCGGCAGCTACACGCCGGTCATGGCGCTGCGCTCCGTCTATTTCGAGACTCTGGCCCTGATCTTCGGCATGGCGGCCATTTCCGCCCTCCTGGCCCGCTCCGGCGTCTATGCCTATCTGGCGGCCGGAACGGCGGAACTGTCCCAGGGCCAAGGGCGCTGGATCTTGGTGATGATGGCGCTGGTGACCTACGGGATTTCGCTGGCCAGCAACTCCTTGGTGACGGTGGCGGTGGTGGTTCCGGTGACCTTGACGGTGTGCTTTCGCACCGGCATCGACCCCGTGCCGGTCATCATCGCCGAGATTATCGCCGCCAATCTGGGCGGGGCCTCGACCATGATCGGCGACTTCCCCAACATGATTCTGGCCTCGGCGGGCAAGCTTCACTTCAACGATTTCATCGCCGGGATGATGCCTGTCTGCCTGATCTTGCTGGCGGTGATGCTGGTATTCTTCGAGCGGCGTTTGGGCGACTGGAAAGGCTCGGAAATTCCGGTGGATCCGGTCTGGGCCCGGGGCGAGGCGCTACGTCACAGTGCCATCGACCGTCGGCTTTTGAGTTATGGACTGATCATTTTCGGCGTCACCGTCGCCGGTTTGATCCTGGCGGGGCCGCTGAAGGTGCGGCCGGGCTGGATCGCCTTTGTCGCCGGGGTGACGGCGCTTGGATTGGGCCGCTTCAGGGATGACGAGTTTTTCTCGGCCTGCGGCGGCACCGACATCTTGTTCTACGGCGGCCTGTTCGTGATGGTGGGGGCCTTGACCTCGGTGGGGATTCTCGACTGGGCGGTGAACTGGCTCGAAGGCATTACCGCCGCCCATGATCGCGTCCGCGCCATCCTTTTGATGTGGATGGCCGCCGCCGTCACTATTTTCGTGGGCGGCGGCACCTCGGCGGCGGTCTTCGCCCCGGTGGCGGCGACGCTTCGCCTGGACGGGGACGGTCAGGCGGCTTGGTGGGCGCTGGCGCTGGGCATCATGGCGGGGTCGGTGGCTGCGCTGCCGGGCGCCACGGCGGGATCCCTGGCCATGACTCAATATTCCGGCTTCGTGAAGCGGCATCCGGAACTGGCATCCGCCGCCGCCGCCGGTCTGCAATTCACCCATCGGGAATATGTCCGCTGGGGCATGCCACTGATGGGGATCTTCTTGGTTCTGGGGACAGTCTATATCGCTGTTCTCGTGGGATGAGAGATGACGACAGGAATCCGAATGAGCTTGGAACTCAGCCATGATTGAAGTCGGCGAGACCATGGGCGAATTGCCCACCAACAAGATCGTGTTTTGCGAACGGTCGTGGAAGACGCCTGTCTCGATCCTGGCCTTCTTGATCTTCGTGACCTTCGCCTGGGGGATCTATCTCCTGGACCATTACGACGAGGACGACAATTTCCATGGGGCCGACGATCTGTCGGTGGGTCAGTTCCTGGTGCGCAACATCGCCATGCCGCATGTGCAGCGGCTGTATCACACGGTTCCCCCTGCTGTGGTCGGGGTCGGCGGCGGCGGGGTCAATGCCGGTCCGGTGGCCTCGGGGGCCATCGTGGGGGCCAACGGCTATGTGATCACCACCTTGCATTCGGTGTCCAATCTGCCGGAGATTTCGGTCCAGGTGGCGACGACGGGTGGGATCCGGCGCTTTCCGGCCCAGGTGGTGAAGACCATTCCGGGGCATGATCTGGCGCTGCTGAAGATGCAGACCACCGAGAAGTTCCTGCATTTCCGCATGGCCGACGTCCAGACGGTGGTGCCGGGTCAGCAGGTCTTCGCCTTCGGCCGCAACATGGCGGGGGCGCCGCTGGTGCGCCAGGGCCTGGTGCAATCGGCGGATGCGCCGCTGGCGGTGGGGGCGACCCAGATCACCCATCTGCTGCGTTCGGACGCGGTCTACAGCTGGGAACAGACCGGCGGCCCGCTGGTCAACGCCCAGGGTGATCTGGTGGGCATCAACATCGCCGCTACCGGCCCCACCGGCAAGGTGGAAGGCTTCACGGTGCCGGCCCAGGTGATCGTGTCCCATCTTCAGGACGTGGTTCGCTTCAAGAAGGGCTCCGCCACGGCACCCGGCCAACCTCAGACTCAGACCGTCGCTGCCGGTTCCACCAATTGGTGGTCCAAGGCCCGTGCGGTGGTCGGGGGACCGACAGCCATTCCGGGGATGGGCATGAACGTCGTGCAAGGCAATGTGGTCAAGGGCAATGTCGCGCCGTCCATTCCCTCGGGCATGCCCTTCATCGACACAGACCATGTCGGGGGTGCAAAGATCGGCGGATACTCCGTCGCCGATATCGTCGGCCTGGTCATGCTCGCCTTGGCGGCGGGTGTCACCGGCGGCATGATGACCATGGGCGGCGGCGTGCTCCAGGTCGCCGGTATGATGGTCTTCTTCGGCTATGGCATGTATCTGATCCGCCCGGTGGTCTTTCTGACCAATGTGGTGGTGTACGGTGCCGCCTCATTGCGCAACGACAAGGCTCAACTGGTCCAGTGGGACAAGGTCAAGCCGCTGATTCCCTGGGGCATCGCCGGCGTGATCCTGGGCTATTTCATCGGCAACGCCATCGGCGATTCTGTGGTGGGTATTCTACTGGGCCTGTTCGCTCTGATCATGGCGGGCAAGGCGGTCATGGAAATTCTTCAGCCCAATGCCGGCGAGGAAACGGCCGAGTCCATTTCCGCCGCAGAGGCTGAAGACGAGATGGACGAATTGATGGCTTTGGCAGACGGCACCTCCAGGCCCAAGGCCAGCGGCCTTGCCTTGCCGGAAGGCCATGCCCGTTCCGCGGTGTTGGGGCTGCCCATGGGTCTGTTCAGCGGTATTCTCGGCATCAGCGGCGGCGTCATCGAGGTTCCGCTGCAGCGCTATGTGGGACGCATCAGCCTGCAAAACGCCATCGCCAACAGTTCGGTCCTGGTGTTCTGGGCCTCGGTGGCCGGTTCGGTGGTGGCCTTCCTCCACGGATCCAGCACGGGTCTGATTCATTGGGAAGCGCCGGTGACCCTGGCCCTGGTGATGATTCCCGGCGCCTATGTGGGCGGCATCATCGGAGCGCGCCTGATGCGGGTCTTGCCGGTGCGGGTGCTCAAGGGCGTGTATGCGGCGACCATGGCCGCTATCGCTCTCAAGATGCTGACCTCGGTGTGATGATCATGATGCTGGGATTGGCCGGACATGAATAGCAAGGTGGCGCTTCTGGTCGTGGGACTGGCCGTTGTTCTGGCGCTCGTCATCGGGCGGCAGGGGCCGGTCGCGCCCCAGGCCACGAATACGCAGTCCCAGGCGGTGGCAGCAGGGCCGGTCGCGGCGCCTGTGGCCTTTCCCCAGCCCCTGTATCCCCAGGCGGCCAATGTTGCCATGCCGGTGGAGCCCGATCCTGCGGCGGGCGGCGGGACCGCGCCGGCGACGGAATCGCCGCTGCCCAACTTCGTTCCGCGCAAGCTGAAGGTGTTCGAAGGGCATTGGCAGGGCATGGACGGTCGCCTGATGACCGAGGAACTGGCCCGCAAGCTGAACTATCCGCGCGGCCTGCAGGGGGTTTTGCTGGGCGAAGTCACGCTGAACGCGGCGTTTTCCGGGCTTTTGGCCGGCGATGTCATCGTCAGGATCGACGATACCCCGGTCACCGACATTGAGAGTTTCAAGGCCGCCAGCCGGACCGTGGCCAACCGCTCCGAAGCGCGGATCAGCGTGCTGCGCAAGGACAACCGGCCGGGGGCTCCGGTGGTGCGCAAGCTGACGGTGGTCCTGCGCGAGGCCGAGGGCGGCCTGGGCTTCGCCCAGTTGGAAGGCGCGCCCATGATCCTGGCGGGCGATCCGCGCCCCCACGGCTATCGCGGCGCCTGCACCGATTGCCACCCCATCGGCCAGGGGTTCGAGTTGACCCCCGACCCAGATTTGATAAGCCTGCCCCCGCCGACGATCACGCGTGATATGGTCGCCCGGAGCGTCAATCCTCACGAAGTGCGCGGGCCGTGCGAAGCCTGCCACGTCATAAAGTGATCAGAGCCACCTGATTAGGATTTTGGAGAACACTATGTCTAGCAAGCCGTCGGATATTCTTGACGAGGTCACTCTTTACGCCCACTACGGCCTTTCGGTGGCGAAGAAGCTCGGAATGAACATGGTCGATGCGTTCCGTGCGGCCTTTTCCGTCAACGACGACATCCGCCAGGTGTATTACCGCGACAAGGGCATCTCTCACGCCAAGGCCGGGCGCTATTCCCAGGCCGTCATGCTGCTGGAGCAGGTCTACGACGCCGATGCCTTCGATGTGGATGTGGCTCTGCACCTGGGAATCGCCTATGTGAAGACCGGCGCCGTCGATCGCGGCACCGAACTACTCGAACGTTCCTTGGCCGATGCGCCCGACAACGTGAAGGTGGCGACCGTTCTCGGCCTGACCTATGTGCAGGTGCAAAAGTACGATCTGGCCGTTCCGCTGCTGATCAAGGTGGCCGAGGCCAATCCCATCAATTTCAACGTCCGGTTCCGTCTGGGCGTGGCGCTGGACAACCTCGGCCGCTTCGACGAAGCCATCGACAGCTTCAAGATCGCGCTGGGCCTGCGTCCCAATGAAGGCAAGGTGCATCGCGCCATCGCCTTCAGCTATGAGCAGATGGGCCGGCACGAGGAAGCCTTGCCGCATTTCAAGAAGGCCAATGAACTTGACGAAGGGGCCTCGGTCTGAGGCCGTATGAGGGGCATTTCCTTCATACGACGAGCTTAGAGAGGCGGATATGGCATTAGGCGACGCGAATGTTGGTTCGGCCCCTGGGGTCGACTTCAGTGCGCTGCAACGGGTGAAGCAGTCGGAGGAGCTGCTTGCCCATTTGTACGTGGTGGAGGAGACGCCTCGTCGTTTGGGGCGTGGGCCGGTGCACGCTCTTATGGTCATATCGGTTTTGTCGGTTGTTGCGTTCATCGCGACGTTGCTGATGCGCTACAACACCTTCGTGACCATGTCGGAAGACACGCAGGCGAAGCGGTCCAATTACGAGGTGATGATCCAGCGCCGGGACAATCTGTTCGGCAATCTTGTGAAGCTGACGCTGAACCATGCGGCATTGGAGCACTCGATCTTCTCGCATACCTCGGACAAGCGGACCGAGGGCGTTGAGGCGGGCAAGGGCGGCCCTATCGGCTCGGCGCTGGAGCAGCTGATGAAGCAGGGCGGGATCGGCAAGCTTCTGGGCGATATTGGGGGCGGCAAGGCGCTGCTGGGGGCCGACGGAGGCTTCGGCAATGCGCTGGGCCGTTTGATGGCGGTGGTGGAGCAGTATCCGACCATCCAGTCGGTGGACACCTACAAGCATATGATGACGTCGCTGGTGGAGATGGAAGACCGCATCGCGACGCGTCGGGAGGATTACAACGCCGCTGCCTCGACCTACAACATCGAGATCACCAAGTGGCCGTGGAACTATCTGGCGTTCATCTCCGGGTTCAAGCGGGCGGAGTATTTCCAGGAAAAGCCGGCGGGCGACACGCCGATCATCACGCCGCAGCTGTTCCAGGAACTGTTGCCTCTCAACCATGCGCAGGACATCAAGAAATGATCTGGACGGCGGTGATCAAGGGGAGCGCGCTGGTGACCTTCGTGCAGGGCGCCATGGTGCTGGTGGACAAGATCTTCGGCGAGGAGATATTGCCGCACCGGATCTACAGCAGCGCGGAAGCCGCGCAATTGCTGGGGATGGACCGTCTCGAGGTTCTGGGCCTGATCCGTTCGGGAACGATCAAGGCGAAGAAAGTGGGCGATAATTATCGTATCCTGGGCTCCAATCTTGTGGATTACATGAACCGATGAAGTTCGAAAATTGCAGGGATTGCCGCGAGGAAGTGGTGTGGTGGGCCTTTACCGCCGACATCTGCATGACCCTGTTCAAGGGGGTTCTCGGGCTGATGAGTGGCAGCGTGGCGCTGGTGGCGGATTCGCTGCATTCGGGGGCGGACGTGGTGGCCAGCGGGGTGACCCAGCTCAGCTTGAAGATTTCGAACAAGCCGGCGGATGAGCGCTATCCGTTCGGCTACGGCAACATCCAATACATCTCGTCGTCCATCGTGGGCTCCTTGCTGCTGATCGGGGCCAGCTTCTTGATGTACGGCTCGGTGATGAAGCTGATCTCGGGGACCTACGAGGCGCCGAGCATCTTCGCGGCGGTTGGGGCGTCGGTGACGGTGATCGTCAACGAGCTGATGTATCGCTACCAGATCTGCGTGGGCAACGAAAACAACAGCCCGGCCATCATCGCCAATGCCTGGGATAACCGGTCCGACGCCATCTCGTCGGCGGCGGTGATGGTCGGCGTGATCGCCTCGGTGATCGGCTTTCCCATCGCCGACACCATCGCGGCCATCGGTGTCTCGGCCCTGGTGGGACGCATCGGCCTGGAACTGATCGGAACCTCGATCCACGGCCTGATGGACAGCTCGGTGGATACGGAACTGCTGCAGACCGCCTGGCAGGTGGCCATGGACACGCCCATGGTCCACAGCATCTATTTCCTGCGCGGTCGCCATGTGGGCGAGGACGTGCAGTTCGACATCCGCCTGCGGGTCGATCCCAATCTGCGCATCAAGGACAGTTCCATGGTGGCCGAGGCGGTACGCCGGCGCATCCAGGAGGAAATCCCCCACGCCCGCGACATCCGCCTGTTCGTCAGCCCGGCGCCCGCCGCCGCGGCACGGGCCTGAGTGAGAGAGGG
>NZ_JXSL01000012.1 GCF_000829825.1 Paramagnetospirillum magnetotacticum MS-1
TGGGGGATCGAAGGCTTCTTCGCCAGGCTCAAGCAATGGCGGCGGATTGCCACGCGTTATGACAAACTCGCCGCCAACTTCCTGGGCTTCGTCAAACTCGCCAGCATCATGTTCTGGCTCAAATGACTAAATTGTCACTACAGCCTAGATAGATGTCGAGAATTGAAGGATCGGGTAGAAAAAATCACCTACGCTGATGTGGAGGAACTTTCGGCATCTGGCAAGAAGGTGTCTGAAAGCTATGCGTCACGCTGAAGTATTTAAATGCGACTGGAATAGATAATAATGACAATCTTAGGATCATCATCCTCAGTAGATGTTAATGCACTCGTCGCCATTGAAAATACTGCGACCAGAAGGCTTATCGTTTCCGTTATGCGTGAGTGTGGCTTTGTAGTTCAGGAAGAAACCAAAGACATCAGCCACACGATGCTGCACCTTGAGCATGGAAACGCATCAAACATAAATATCATCCTGTGCGATAAGCTTGGTGGAACTGGGCATCTGAAGGTTTTGAAGCATGTCCGTTGGGGGGAAGGGCAACCCCCTCAATCCCTTCCCATAATCGCCCTGGATAACCAGTGGACCGCCGATGAGCTAATCGCGGCAAGAGACGCGGGGATATCCGCTTCGCTCACCCTTCCCATAACCCGCCACTTGTTGCAAATGGCGATCACGGCTGCGATGACCACGCAGAAGGCTTTTATTTCCTGTCCGAGCTTTCATGGGCCGGATAGACGCTCTGCCATCATGAAAGGCTACAAGGGGCCGTTTAGGCGGGCGGATGATGCCCTGACCCGCCGTCATGAAGGCTCCCCTGTGATTGCCCCGTCCGCAGATCTGCGACAGGTCAAGTTGCGAGATAAGCCCCGCGAGGCCATAGCCCCTACATCTTCGGTCGATATGAAGGCTGAAATCGGATGGTCTACGGCGATTGCCACTGGGCGGGATGACATCGATGATCAACACCGGAAAATCATCGATTTTCTGAAAATACTTGGGACAACCTCAAGTGCCGAATATGAAATCAAGGCGCTCGATGACGTTCTTGTTGGTCTTTCAGATTATGTAAAAATGCACTTTAAGCACGAGGAGTCTCTCATGGACTCCTTTGATTATGATGAAAGAGACAAGCATAAGCGAATTCATGCTGGCTTTGTAGAGAAGCTTGATGGAATCAATCGTGATGAACTTCATAACGGCGGCGGAAGTGAGAAGCTTTTCTTTTTAATATATAATTGGCTCGTCACGCATATTGTTAGCATTGACCGCATCATGATCGCCAAATTGAATGGCGAATATGATGATGGCATTGGCGGCGAGACTGTACACAAGCAAACTGGCATCGTGATTGAAAATGCGTATGAATTAGCCGCAAAAATTATGAACGTAAACCTCCAAACAAGTTCGACGGCAGATGAGCGTCATAAAAAATCAATTATGCATGATATTTCGAAATCAACAGAGAGATTGATCAATCTTATGGAGCTTGCGGATTCTCGTGTGCAGGTGAGCGGATGCTCTAATTTTCAACTTAAACGACTGGGCGAGATTCGGCACGCACTGACAAAAAGTGCAGATTCTCTGGCCGAGACGGCTGCAAAAAGAATTATACGGCTATGCGGTGATATTTTGTCCGGCAAGCAGGGCATTCCCCTTGGAGTCGGGGATATCTTGCGGCGACAAATGGGCCGGGTGGCAAGCTTGGCTGCGGTAATCGGTGGATTGGACGCTATGAGTTCCACCGCAAAATCCGCAGCCATCGAGGCAAATGAGTTGGCCGGGAAAATCTTGGAAATGGAACTCGGATCAGCCGCGTCTTTGCAGGACTTTGATATTGTCGAAAAATAGCGAAACAGCAACGCCAGCCTTCGAGACGCCCTAATTGCCCTTTGGGCAAACCCAGTCTCTGTAGTTCATGTCAAACTTCATAATATGATTAAACAGCCACATCCTTAAGAATTCGCCCATTTCGTTAAGGGATTGACGGTTTACCTTCCTCGACTTTGTGATGAAATAGGATGACGCCATTTCCTCAAGTTGAGCCTTCAAAACGCGGTGCTCTCTGGCGTGCATGTCGAAATATGGATACACGCACTCTCTTTGTATTTTTTCTTCTCTCTCAAAGTGTTCGTGTGTATAGACAATTAGCTGCTTCAGCGTAACATGCATCGCAGCTTCATTTTGCCCATCAACTTCCCCTTCTAAGGTTTCGGATATTTTCGCAGTTACCAGAAATTGATTTATTATGCTAATAAGCTTCTTGTGGTCGACATCAATAATCGGGTGCCCGATCATCATGTCTTGCGTGAGCTTGAGCATATCGTCCTCGCTGCCGATCAAGCCGACATTTCCTGCGGCATCCACCAGCCTACAGTCTATTCCCGTCACTTCCCTTCTTAAAAGGGGGCTACGCCAGCACCTTCTGAGGTGTTTTGGTCAGGGCTTCAGCAATTCCGGCGGAAAGTGAGCGAAGTGAGACGGGCTTCCTGACAAACACGGTGAGGTAATCCCCCCTGGAAATAGAGGGATCGGAACGTAGAATTTTCTCGGTTCACGGAACGAGGAGATTCGAATGAAGAAGAGCCGATTTACGGATGCCCAGATCATGGCGATCCTGCGCCAGGCGGAGGACGGCATTCCGGTGCTGAACCTGTGCCGCGAGCACCAGATGAGCAGCGCGACCTTTTACAAATGGCGGGCCAAGTACGGAGGCATGGACGCGTCCATGATCTCGGAGATGAAGGGCCTTGAGGATGAGAACCGGCGGCTGAAGAAGATGTTCGCCGAGCTCAGCCTGCAAAACGAGCTGCTGCGTGAGGCCCTGGGAAAAAAATGAGCCGGCCATCCCAGCGCCGGGAGATGGCCGAGACAGCGGTGGCGCGACGGGGCATCAGCATTGCTTTGGCATGCCGGACCTTCGGGCTGAGCGAGACGTGCTATCGCTACAGTCCCAAGCTCCGCCCCGAGAACGAGGAGATCGCCGATCTGTTGGTCGGACTGACAACGTCCCGCAGGACGTGGGGCTTCGGGCTGTGCTTCTTGTACCTGCGCAACGTCCGGGGCCATGGCTGGAACCACAAGCGGGTCTACCGGATCTATCGGGAGTTGGAATTGAACCTGCGCATCAAACCCCGCAAGCGGCTCAAGCGCGACAAGCCCGAGGAACTGACGGTGCCCGATGTCCCCAACCAGGTGTGGTCCATGGATTTCATGGCTGACCGGCTGGAGGACGGGAGGGCCTTCAGGCTGCTCAACGTGCTCG
>NZ_JXSL01000013.1 GCF_000829825.1 Paramagnetospirillum magnetotacticum MS-1
GGAGGTGCAAGATCACGCCACGGATTGGCTATGGACCTACAACAACGACAGACCCAATATGGCCATCGGCGGCATCACACCCGCCCAGAAACTGAAATTGGCCGCGTGAGTTCTATGTTCCAACCCCGTTAAAAACGGGGGGATTACCGTGACGCCTGCATCCAAAGCCGTTCTCTCGCATTCATCTTCTGTCCTGGCCGTAACCATGACGATTGGAACATCGGCATTAAAGCCATCAAGCCCGCCTGAACGGATCAGCTTGGTGCAGGCTATGCCGTCGAGCATGGGCATCATCCAGTCGAGAAAAACGATGTCAGTGCTGCCATCTGTCAAATCGCCGTCTTCAAGGCTGACGATATTGGCGGCACCGAATGCGAGTGTGCCATCCTCCACTTCCATGACATCGCGGCAATGGTAAGGAACCCAGAGCGATTCTGATCAGTTCCCGCATCGGCTTAGCGTCATCAACGACCAATGCCCTTCGGATTCGTGGAAACATAGATTTCACGCTTTCATCTTGGTGACGTTGATTTGCCGCCATCAATCGGCAGTTACCAATAAGTACCACGTGCCCCAGAGCACGGCCAAGATATTCCATTATTGCAATTGAATGACTTCAATTAGCAGGGGAACGCCCCTTACTTATTTCCGAGAACCTTTCCCATGGACACCAGGGTGAAGGGTCAGGGACGGACCAGCGGCATGACCGGCTTCAAACGCCCCTGCCGCGACCTTCTTCCCTGATTCCCGGCCACGTCTCAGGTTCAGGTCCAACTTGGCGAATTCAGATTCGACGATGCCGTGGCGGACCTCTGGTGGACCGGCCAGTCTTCTTGGCTTCCTTGGCAGGCTTGGGGGCGGTTGCGGGCTTGGAAGCCTTACGTGGCGGCATGACTATCCCTTCCCTGTTCATCAGGTGGCTGATTTGGGCTTCCTGTTCGTCCGGGAATAGCCCAGCCCAACAGCTTTCGCAAACTCCGATCTGCGTGCGGCGTATTCCGGGGCGACGAGAGGGTAATCCCTGGGCAAAGCCCACTTGGCCCGGTACTCGTCGGCAGTCAGCCCATGCCCAGTCGTGAGGTGTCGCTTAAGCATCTTTTGCCGATCACCACATTCCAAACAGACAATGTAATCGGGGGTCACCGACCGCTTCACCGAAACGGCAGGCTGCTGCCGTTCAGCCGGTGCCGAAGCAGAGGTACCCGTACCGGACAAAGTCGAATAAACGGACTTGATCAGAATCGGAACGTCCCTGGCTTCCACCGTGTTGCCCCCCAGATAGGCAACCACAATCTTGGTGGTCAGCGCCTTGATTTCATCGGCCATTGATAGTGTCCTTGAGGCTCTTTCCGGCGGTGAATTTAGCAGACTTGCTGGCCGCGATAGTCAGGGCCTTGCCAGTCTGCGGATTCCGCCCTTCACGTGCAGGACGGGCCGAGACCGAGAAGGTTCCAAAGCCGACCAGACGCACATCATCGCCGGACTTCATGGCGGCGGTGATGGCTGCGAAAACAGCATCAATGGCATTGCCCGCATCGGCCTTGGTCATTTTGGCACCATCGGCGACGGCGGCGATCAATTCGGACTTGTTCATTTGCCCCTCCCTGCGAAAAGTATGGCTATAACGAATGGCACGACGAACAGGCATCGTCAACCAAACGGGTTTAATCAGGAGTCGGCAAGGTAAGCAGGAAAGTCGAGCCGCCTGAAGGCGATTGCTCGCCCCCCAATCTCGCCGCTGTGCGTTCCCAAATCTATACCGGCACTGTGAACCTGAAGGTGGCTCCGTGCCCGGGTTCTGACTCCACCCAAATTTGCCCACCATGCTGTGTGATGATCCGCTTGCAGATCGCAAATCCGGATTGATGGCCTTCATACTCGTAATTCGTCCCTTGGCGACAAATCCCGACTGCATCAGTTGACGCAACACGTATGCCGGATTCATCAGGGTCAGGTGTTTGCCGGTCGTGGTTACCACGTCGCGGTCGGGAACGTGCAAGTGGGGATTCGGGGGAGTTTGGGCGTCAAGAGCCACACAAACTCCACCATGGGATGCAGCCCAATGGCGGAAGCCGATATCTGTTTGCACGCTGGTTCGTGCTTCTTGAATTGCCAGACCTACCGCTTGCTGCCTTTCGTTTTCAGCCGCCATCCAAAACGAAAGCAAGACTGCCGCTGTCCATAATGCAGCAGACCCTACAATTAAAGCCTTTTGCGTCCAATGTGACGCAAAAGGCTTTAATCTTATGTATGCCCTCGCCGGGCGCAAACCTACGGTTTGCTTGGCCGCTCGCTCAATGCTCGCCAAAGCGGTTTGCGCCAGATAAAGCGCAAACCGCTTTAGCTTTCGAAATGCCGAAACAGAAACCGCAGCATTTGGTTGTGCATTGGAGGTCATTAGCAAATACTCCGGCACGTAAGCCTGTCCAGCTTAAGCCGCTCACGCAGCAAGCGTATCATGCCTATTTCAAAAGCCATATACCTTGCCAGCTCTGCCTTCATGCATTGGCCAGCCTATGTCTCCTCCTTCATCCGGAGAACCCCAGCCTCCAATCCCGCAGCGATCACCGTGTCCGAAATGGCATCCTTGACCTCACCAGGCAGAATGATTGCGGCCCTCCATGAGCCATCTGGTGCCCGGTATGTTGGCAAGGAAACCTCGTACTTTTGCCATCAGCCCTCACCTTGACTCCTTGGATGATCATCTCGATGCCATCAAAGACGACCTCAACATCAGCCAAGGCACGTAGCTTACCGGCATTCTTCACGTCGCTGATGCCGATTGCGGATACAGTAATCGATGCGGTGTCCATGGTCGGATTTACGTTCAAGATTTTCACCATATGGGCGAAAAGTTCATCCTGTACGTCTTGATGGCGTGTCCCGAATACGATAGCGTTCTGCTGTTGTATTCACCTAATCGGCTGTGTCTGGATGGATATTTCCCGCCCACCCCCAAAATCCGTCCAGCATGATTAGGCGGTAGAGTTCTCGCCCGTTCGCCACCGCCGATCTGCTTTACGGTTCGCTCCGCTTCACAGGAACGACCACGAAGAACTCTTGATCATTCCGCGCCTATTCGCTTTACGCCCACACCCACTACATTTAGAGTGGGTGCAAAGCGAATAGGTGGTGGCCATGGACGTTCTCGTCCGAGCTGACCTCCCGTTCCCGGAATCGCTTCCTGGGTTCCAGCGGCTTTTTCCTGACGATGCGGCTTGCGCCACGTACCTGGAGCGCTCCCGTTGGCCGGACGGTTTCGTCTGCCCCCATTGCGGTGTTGTCGGATCACCGTTCCGCTTCGAAAACCGTCCCGGCATCCTGCGTTGTCGGGCCTGCCGCAAGAATACTGGCCTGACCGTTGGCACTGTCATGGAGCGCAGCCATATTCCGCTCTCGACGTGGTTTTGGGCCGCCTATCTGGTGTCCAGCCAGACGCCCGGCTTGTCTGCCGTCCAATTCCAGCGCCAGCTTGGACTGTCCCGCTATGAGACTGCGTTCGGCATTCTCCACAAGCTCCGCGCCGCCATGGTCCGTCCTGACCAAGACCGCATCGGCGGCCATCCCGATCAGCATGTTGAGGTGGATGAGACGTGGGTAGGTGGACGCACACGCGGCGAGGGCCGGGGCGGCCATCACAAGGTGCTGGTGGCCGCCGCCGTCGAGGTGCGGCACCGGGAACCGGGAACCGCCCAAGACAATCGGCGCGACGGTCGCTACGCCGGTCGGGTGCGTCTGGCGATTGCCGCCGACCGTAGCGCCGAAGCGCTGGGCGGTTTCGTCAAGAGTGCCGTCGAACTCGGCACGCTGGTCATCACCGATGATTGGAGCGGCTATGGCGGGCTGCGTAAGGACGGCTACGACCACCATGCAATTGCCCAATGCGGCGACCCAGAGGTGCCGGAGGAGTTCTTGCCCATCGTCCGTCTGGTCTTCTCAAACCTGAAATCGTGGATCAACGGCATTCATCACGGCGTCAGCGCCAAACACCTTCAGGCATACCTCAACGAGTTTACCTTCCGGTTCAATCGCCGCTTCTACCCGTTCAATGCCTTCCGGTCGCTCCTTGGAATTGCCGGGGATGCGACAGCGCCAACCAAAACGGAGCTATATTCGGGAGAGTGGCGACATCCTAAATGTAGTGGGTATGGGCGTTAAGCGAATAGGCACGGATCATTCAACGTTCCAACCGACACCATCAACGTCTCATGCTGGTTCACGAGCCGGGCATGGGGGACACCATCGACCGCCGTCCAAAGGCGGGACACCTCCCAGACTTTCCTGGTGTGGTCATTTGCCTTTGTGAACCGGTCACCGACTTGGATGGGTGGAGTTTTTCGCCCGAATATCGCCATTGTCGCCCGAAATGATTGCCTGCGCTCGTCCTGCTGTATCTCGAATCGCTTGGATTTGTCCAAAAAACTTTCGATACTCTGACAGCGTGTGCTTTGCCACCAGGTCACAGGCCAGGAAATTGAACAGGGGCCCATGGCCAGTTCGCCCGCACGATCGAATAGGCTGAAATAATAGGCCACCGGCAAACGACACATCCATCCAAGCCCCCTGTCGGGCTGAAACTGTCATTTGCGCCACATCCAGCCCTTCAATCGCGCGGACATTGCCAGCGGCATCCGCAACCGAATCCGGGTTCCCGGCCCCATGGCGCGCTGGACCGCATGATGAACGAAAAGTATGCACAGCGCCCCCACCGCGATCGCGACGAAAAGATGCACGAACAAGATCGCAACCGTCAGGCCAATGGCCACGACCAAAAGCAGCCGAAGCCATCCTGCGGAATTTACCGCCCGGCGAATCTCCTCGAAGCCGAAAGCATTATTATGCGCCACACTCCTCCCCTTTCGATTGCGAGCCCCGATCAAAGCCGCATGCCCCCATGATTGGGCCCCATACGGGCGGGGCTCGTCAAACGATTGTTGCATCCTTGGAGATATGTTGCCGCTCATCAGATATTGCGACTTATTTTTACTCTCTGTCCTTAGGCCGATTTATGCTAGAGTCAGTGATCGAATTCGAGATGATTCGCCCTGCGGGAGACGCCGCCGATGCCGCTTCCCCACGGCTCGGATCGTAAGCCTCGCGGCTTTGGAATGTAGCTTGAACTTTGGCCGGATTTGCCGGCGATCCCGGTTGACTTTTGGTCGCGCTGACTGACTAAGTAACTCTGGCATGGGGCATTGCCGTAGTTGGGCCGCCCGTTAAAGCAGGTCGTGAGACGAGGAAGAGGAATGAACCAGACCAATCCGCTCCCCGAATGGACCGATGATTTATCCGTGAACGTCGAAATCATCGACGAAGATCATCAGGCGTTCTTTCGCTTGGCGGCTCTGATGAATGACGTGACCGCCACGCCCGACAACGATCAGCTCTACCTCATCGAAACCTCCATCAATATCCTCGAGGAATATATCGAGGGGCATTTCCTGCGCGAGCAAAAGGCCATGGCCAAGGCCGACTACGCCTATCTGGTCGAGCATATCGCGGCGCACGACGCCTTTGCCGACCGGGTAACCCGCATCGTTCAGGACTACCGCCAGACGGGCAATATCGAACATATCGGCGCCCTGGCGCATTTGGTCACGGATTGGCTGAATATCCACATCCGGGGGGTAGATGCCCAATACAAAGGGATCTTGACCAACGCGAATGTGGATGACCGCCCCCTGGTGTATATGGCCGCAGGCCTGGACACCGAGCTTGCCTCATAGCCAAAGGTACGAAAGCCCCCCGTCGGCAGATGCGCCTCTTCCTTCGGGCTTGGGGATAAGGCGGGCCGTCGTGCGCAAGGACGGCCCGGATGGGATTGCCGACCCCGACGGGTTCAGACAGAATGGGCCTGTCAGCGTCAGCACAGGGTCCTGAGAGATGGCGCATCCTTCGATACTGTCCGTAGCGCTGGCGAACCTGCAGAAATCCCATGAATTCCTGCTGAAAATTCTGGACGCCTGCGGCAACATCCCCGGAGCCCCCGGCGCCGCGTCTGATCAGGAAATGATGGCCGCTATCGCCCATTTGGCGCATTTGACCGAATCCGTGATTCAGGAGGGCGAATATGCCCGCGAGAACGGCGGCGACTTCGTGGCCGCCGACATCTTTTCCGAAACAGCCCCCGACACCCAGGCATCCCTTCTCCAGGCGCCCCCCGCCGACGATAAAATGCTCCGCCTCCGGGTCATCTTGCAGATATGCCTGGAACAAAGCGAACGGAACTGGCTCCAGGCCAAGCGGCTGAAATCCGAAAACGCCGCCCTGCGGCGCGGCATGAAGCAGGTCGCCGCCGATGTGGCCGCCGCCCGCTCGATGCTGCCGCCGGTCGCTGCTGCCGCCCCTCGACCAGCCCCGGCCCCGGCACCCATCACGGCGGCAAGACCGTCGCCCGCGGCGATGCCCATGACGGTGACGCGACTGGCCGGACAGCAGAAGCTTCGGCTGAAATAGGGGTTCGGCGCCGAACTCGTCGAACGCCCCGCCCATGGCCCTGATCAGGGCTTCTTCCCCGCCCTCTCCCCACGCGAACGCAAAAGATCGGCAACCCCGTTCTGGCTTGCCACCCCGTCGATCGCCTCGGCGGGCGGATGAAACCGGCTCGCCCCGCGCTTGCTGCGCTTGTTGCGCGTCAGATCGGCCAATTCAAACTGTTCCTCCTCCATTTTCTGGAGCCTCCCGATTCCCTCCCAGGCGAAATCCAACTTTCGCTTCATGGTTTCGTCGGATTTGCGTCCGCCCACGACCGCGACGATTTCCTCCACCGAGGCCAATCGCTCCTGCAGAAGGTCGCTGCCTCCCAGGGCGATTTCTCCGCCGTTCAGATACTTCTCCATATCGGCGATGATCGCATCCAGCCTACCGAGGGACATTTGCCCCAAGATGTCGATGAACAAAGCCTTCATCGTCTCGATCTTCTGCCGCAGCGGATTGTCCTGGCCGCGATGGGAACCTTTGTTCAAGTCCACCAGGGCGACAAGGTTCACCAGCCTATCCGCCGCCTCCATGATCTCGGCACGCACGACCTTGCGCGTCCGTTCATCATCGGTGGCATGCAGGGCTTCCTTCAGATGCTCGATTCTGGCGGCGATTTCGCTCACGCCATTGAAGATAATGGATGCCTGGGAATTGGGATCCTCCCCCACGACGGCCGGCGCATGCGGTCGGCGCGGGGCCAGGCCCAGCTCCCCGGAATGGCCCGCGGCGGCAAGCTTGCGGGGGGCCGGAGCCGGAGCCGGAGACGGAGACGGAAACGGCGATTGCGTCGCGCAGTCCTGGCGGTCGGCAGCGCGACGGAACGGCCCTTCGTAAAGGCCCGGAGCGGGATTGCGGCGGCAAGGCCCCCGAAAGGTCGGGTTGGCGATGAACTCGCGCTTTTCATTCAAGGCGCGATTGACGTTTTTCAGCATGCTGCGCGTGCTGATGGGCAGGGTCATGACGCAATTGGCCCCGGAATTGCGCATCATGGACAGATTACCGACATCCATGTGACTGATGACGCAAATCATCGGCCCGGTCACGACGCCTTCGGGGGTTTCCATTCTGATGCGCCGAATCATGTCGAGCGGTTCGTCGATATCGGTACCGGCGCAAACGATCAGGTCATAGATGCCGGAAGCGGCGAACTTAATCGCTTCGGTCAGGATGCCCGACTTCAAAACGTCGGCAAATCCAATCTGATGCAAGGATGTCGCGATCAAGCTGCAAAGCGAATCGTCCGAGGCCACGACCATGCATGCCTTGCCTAAGAAGGAGGTATTCAATGACATTCCACAATCCTTGGCCCCACGCGCGCTCCGCATCTCAGGGAATAGAACCAGCCGATGAAAACGGAAAAAGCCATTCCGTGCTAGTCTGGATCCGATGAATAGGTATTGAAGCATGGTTATGACCGGGTTATCAAACCCCTTGCGAATTGAAGGGGGCATACGGCAACCTTAACGCCTGGGGCCGAGGCTTACGCCAAGTCCGGTATTCGGCCAAGACAGGAGACAAGGATGGGCACGGAAAAGGGGGTGCCTTCACCGGAAACGGACAGTGCGCGGGACGCCAAGATGGCGGAAATTCTCGAAAAGATGCGCGTCCTGCTGACCGGTGAGCAGCCGCAGGCGGCACCGCGCGCGCCCGAACCGCCGAAGCCCACCCCCGTCGCCGAGCCCCCAAAGCCCTGCGCCCCCGCCGCCGTGAACGATCGGGATCAGTTCCCCCACACGGTGGCGGACCGGTTGATGGCCGGGCAAAGCCCGGTCCAAGTCTATCGCGAATACCGCGGCATGACCCGCGAGTCCCTGGCTCGGACGGCGGGAATCAACCTCGAAACGCTGGCCGCCCTGGAAGCCGGGTTTGACATGATCGTGCTGCGCAAGATCGCCGAAGCCCTGAAAATCGACGTCCGGCGGCTGCTTTAGCGTCGGGCCTCAAAATGTGAGGCACGACGCTCAGGCGAGCATTGAGCTCAAGACGGATTCTTGCGGTGCGGCACCACCGCCGTATTGGGGCGGCGCCGGATCATCAGGGCGAAACCATCGCGCACCCGGGTCAGGACGCGAACTGTCGCCCGCTCGGCCCCCGCCATCCGCTTGAAGACCTGATAGGCTCGCCGCCGCCCGCCGCCCGGCCCCACCTGGGCATAGGTCTTGAACCGTACGTTCCGCACAACGCGACGGCCGAAACGGGTCCGGAGAAAGGCCAGCAGCAGGCCGTTCTTGGCTAACCAGGCGACGAGAATCACCATGGCGTGCGCGAACACGCCCTTGATGAGCACTCCAAACAGAAACAATAAAATACCGGCGATGATCGCTGTCAGCATAGCCGCTTTCCAAACCCATGGGCCGCGCCGAGATCCCCGGGCGATAAGCGCCCGGTCTCCATAGGCCGGAGCAAACCGTCGGCAATCTTAGTCGAAGGGAAAAAATACGTCATCTTCTATGGTTCGGAAACGGGGCCGATCGCGCCGAATTCGGCGCCGAAACCGGATCAGCGGCCCGCAGGCCCGGAACGGCCGGTGGTCTGCGACTTCGGCGAGCGGGCGGCGTCGAACTGCGGCAAGGGCAACACCCCGGCCTCGATTTCCTTCACCTGGGCCACGATGCCTTGGGCTTTCTTGACCGCGTCCTTGACCTCGCTGTCGAGCATGTCGATGCCGCCGCGGACATTGATCAGGAATTGGACATAGCTCATGCGAGCCTGCATGGCGAGACCGATATTGAAAGACAGTCCGGCACGCCCGGACAAAATGTCCTCGCCGGACTTGATCAGCCGAGAAAGCTGGGCGCGCAGGAGCGATTCCGCGCTGGCATCCACCGATTTGCGGATAATGCGCAGACGCTCGATATCCGCCGCCGAGCAGCCGTGCTGCTCGATGCGCATCTGCGCCAGCGCCATGAGGTTGATGAGGCGCTCTTCGGCATCGGCCACCGCCGTGGTCAGAGCCCCCTGCGCCTCGGCGCCGGTGGTGGTCACCAACCGCGCCAGAAGCTGCTCGATCAGGCGGGCGGTGACGAAGGCCTTGTCGATCACCGCGCGGGTCTGGCGGTCGCCCCCTTCGTCCTCCTCGGCCTCATCCGCCCTGGGACGCGCTGGCGCCGCGAAAGAGCCCAACTGCGGCGCGGCCGCCGCCATTCCGGGCACCGGCGGCAAGGAACGCTCTCCCTGCAAGTCCTGCCGGATGGCCCGCCGTTCCGATTTCTCGACCGCCTGATTTAGCTGCTCGGCGATGCGGTCCTCGGCCCGGCGGAACGGTCCCTGGTGGCCCTTGGGCGACCGGCGACGACGGCAGCGGCCGCGATAGGTGGCGGTGGAAATGAAAGGCCGCTTGCCGTCCATGGCGGATAATAGCTTCGCCTGCACCGCCATCAGCGAGGTCGGCATGGCGATGACCTCGCAGATTCCGGCCTCGCGGGTTTCCTGCAGCAGTTCCGGCGTCCAGTCCCGGCCCAGGCTGATGATGGGCAGCGTATTGGCGGGAGCGGGCATTTCCCAACGGACAAGGCGGGCGATGGCAATGCCCCCGCCGCCCGGCACGTCGTTTTGGGAGATGATCAGGTCGATGGAGGGATTGGCGCGAAGGGCATGCGTTACCCCTCCAACATCGGAGAGATATTCGACATCATGCATCTTCAGCCCAAGCAACAACTCACGCAGCACCCTGCGCAGGCCGCCATCTGCGATAGCAACTAGACCCTTACAGGCGGCAAATGGCTTCATCTTGAGGATCTACCCCTTTCGAACGCCACCGATCAGGTGTGTATCGAAGCATTGCCAAGGCCGCAGCACAACCCTCGAATTACGAGAATTACTGGATATTTTTGCGCCGAGGTTGAACTGGCCAGCCGGGCCATTCCATCTTTCGAACACGATTTCCTCGCCCCCCATGGACTCGGCACATCATACGGAATAAGCTTGTCATACGGAATAAGCTTGTCATACGGAATATGCTTGTCATACGGAATAAGCTTGCCGTCAAGCGGCACCCTCCTTCGGCGTGCCAAGAGATGAGGTCGAGGTAATGGGACCGACGAACCAAACTCTCCGCCGCATATGCCACCCATTCATTAAATACAATTCCGACAAATTATGAGTTAATGCATGCTAACTCTGCCATCATTTAAGAACATTGCATGCCTTCTGATTTCATCAGACAAGAAAAAGCGCCGCCTGCTGGCCGACGTTCTTAACCAGATTGGGATTGGTGTTATTCACGAAACTGATACGGTTGAACATGCCACTTTACAGCTTCGTTACACAACCATCGATCTCGTCATTTGGGCAGAGGCTGGCGATGATCACATCGACCTGCTGAAGCATATCCGGCGCGAGTCTTCCCCCAGAGCCCGGACGGTTCCATTCCTGTGCGTCACGGAAGGATGGGATAATGAGCGTCTGACCCAAGCCAGGGATGCCGGTGCCTCCGGCTTCGCCACCCTCCCCCTCACTCTGCGGGGAATGCTGAGAGCCGTCTCGGCGCTTCTCGCCGACTCGCGCGAATTCATCAATTGCGGCGGCTATGCCGGTCCCGACCGCAGGCGGAACGATCTTCCCAACTATCAGGGACCGCGTCGCCGCGCCACCGATGGAACGGCCCCGCGCCCGGCGGCGGAAACCGCACCGTCGAAACCGTCCGCCGCCGCCCGGCCCGAAAATGCCGCCGAGGCGCAGAGCGGCGCGACCGCCGAGGCGCCAAGCCGGCCGCCGTCTAAAGCCACCGCCGGAATCGGCATGGCCACAACATCCGGCGGCGGCCAAGGCCCCGATATCCAACATCTGCCACCGTCCAACCGCCGCGTCCAGGTCGTCCAAGAGGCCCTGCGCATCTCTCAAGAGCTTCAAGCCCTGCTTCACGACCCCGCCGCGGAAAACGCCAAGGCGAAGATCAGCGACCATTTCAATCGCCTGATGAACCTCATGGGGCTGGTCCACGGCTATTGCCGGGAGGAAGGCGAGGCAGGGTCCTTCTTCAAGAAGAAATATGCCGAGATCATGGCGACCGTCAGTAAGTTCTCGTTGGGAATCCTGGCCTCCGGCCTCGAACGGACCGTCCAGGAATCGTCTCGGATCGTCGATGGAACCGCTCCCGCCGCATTGGGATCGTCATCGAAGATCTTTTACAAGATGTCCGAATTCGACACCTTGATCACAATGCTCGGCGGCTACCCCTCGCTCTCCCTCGACCTGTTGGAGATGATCAAGACCGGATGGCAGAACGTGCTGTCGCTGACGGCCCGAGACAATACCCTCAGCGAGCTGGAAAAGGATGACGCCGCACCGCTGAAGCTTGTGGCCGCCAAGCGACTGAACGATGCGGATCTAATCTTGCAAGAGCGCCGCGCCGCCGATTCCCAAGAGGCCGCCTTCCAGCGCCTCAACCGATCGCCGACGGCGTAGCGGCCCCGGTCCCTAGCCCAGTTTGGGCGCCGTATCCCCCCCCCCTTCAGGCTCCGTTTCTCCATCAGGAAGCGGGAAAATCCCGGACGGTTCAGGATCATCCTGTGGGCATTCTTCTTGACCTGCGGGTGCTGCGCGGCGTGACCTTCTTCATGGACAGCGGCATGGCCACATAGGCTGAAGCGCCCGAATAGATGGGCTGGGCTTCGAACGCTTCCGCATCATGAGAGGGCGAGCCCAGAACGACGATCGGCAGCTTCTTCTTGCACCGCGCCTTACCCGCCCGGATCAGATTGATGACGTCGAGAGTGGACTGTCCCTCGATCTCGGACGCGACGATCAGCAGTTCGATCTCGCAAACACTCAAGACACTCAGGACCTCCTTGAAGTTCCCCGCCTCCGTCACACGGGCATAGCTCGACGCCCGCATGATTGCATGGATCAGCCCGCGCGAGCTGCCGCTTCAATCCGCCAGTAAAATCTGCTGCCGCATCATCATGACCGCCTCCCTGATGGGTTTGGAACGGAAAGGCAGCAACGGATGGGGGAAGTCAGGACCCGGCGAGGCGAGGCGCGGGCGCCTCGACCAGATGGGCGAATTCATCCACCGCCGCCGCCGTCTCGATGACGGTAGTCTTTGCTGCATCCCCGGATTGGGGAATGAACCGGATGCGGATGTGACAGGCATGTGGCTCTTCCCGGGCGATCCTGCTTTCTAGTTCCCGGGTCAGAGCATGGCATTCCTCGACCGTGACCCGGCTTGAAATGGAAAGCTGCAGATCCACTTCCCAGGTTTCCCCCATGCGTCGACCGCGCAGATCCACGACACTGACGCCGGGATGGTGGGCGGCCAGCAATTGCCGGATGCCCTCGATGCGATGGGAGGGAACGCTGCCATCCATCAAGCCGTGGATGCTGTCCCAGGCGATCACCGCGCCGATGCGCAAAACCAGCAGCGACACCAAGATGGCGGCCAGATGATCCGCCGCCACCCATCCCAGGATGGACAAAACGATGCCCGCCAGCACCGCCAGAGACGAATAGGCGTCGCCCCGATTGTCGGCGGCGGCGGCCATTATGGCGGGACTGTTCGTGTGTTCGGCCACGCAGCGCAGATAGCGATGCATCAGTTCGGCGGTTCCGGCTGAGATCAAGGCGCCGAAAACGGCCCATACCTCGGGGACCTGCACATGGCCGGAGCCGAGATGGCTGACATTGTACCACAGCATGGCGGCGGCCCCGACCATCAGGCTGATGCCGATGAAATTGGCCGACAGGAATTGAACCTTGCCGTAGCCGTAGGGAAAGGCGGAATTGGCCGGTCGGCTGGACAGCTTGACGCTGGCCAGATTGATGCCCTTGGTCAGGAAATCGCCGAAGGAATGCAGGGAATGGGCCTGAAGCGCCATGCTGCCGCTCAGCACCCCCAAAGCGGTCTTGAACACGGCGAGAGCCAGGGCGGTGAACATGTCCAGCCAAGCCGCTCGGTCACGACATTCCTGGCATTTGCTTGGTTTCATCGGCCTTCCCAGCATCGGCGACGCCAATGCGCACCGTGGTTTATTCTATAGCAGTAGCTTGCCGTCCCTGGCAACCGCACCGCCTTGCAAGGCCGCGATTATTTGGGCACCAGCATGGGCAGCACACCGGGCAGGATGTCGAAGCGGAAGGGAGCTTCCATCTTTTCCACCTCGCCGTCGATGGAGACCAGCGGCTTGCGCTGCCGGGTCCGGATTTCCAGCCAGGGCAAGGAGCCTCGGATGAGGGCCTCGTTGCTGGCCCAGCGCCCCATGGCCACCTGCAGGCCCAGATCCATGAGGCTGATGGGCCCCGCCCCCTGCCCGATATAAACCCCCAGGGTAGCGCCATCCATGCGCTCGCGCTCCAGCTGGAACGGATCGGAATCCCGGCACATATTGTTGGACACCATCAAAAAGGAAGTGGCGATCCGGGCTTGGACGTCGGGTCCGATCAACTCCGCTTCGATCAAGCGATGCCCCCGCGCCAGGCCGCTCAGCCCGGCCAGGGCTCCGTCCAGAAAGCTCCCTCCTTTGCGACGGGCCTCGTCGCGAGAACGGATGAATTCAGGAAATGCGCCGAGACAGGCACGAATCAGGAAAAAACGGTCATTGACCCGCCCCAGATCGGTGGGGGTGGGAACCGCATCGGCTAGGGCCGCCGCCGCCCGGTCAAGGTCGAACGGAACTCCGAACTGGCGGGCGACATAATTCATGGTTCCCAGCGGCAGGACACCCAGGGACTTGCCGCTTCCCACCACATGCTTGAGCGATCGGGACAAGGACCCGTCGCCGCCGCCGATGATGACCGCATGGACGGCAGGATCACGGCACGCCTTGCGAATTGCGCGCCCCATGTCCTTTCCCTCGGCCAGGGTGACATGGGCCTGATGGCCCAGCGAGGTCCAGATGGCCGACAGCCGGGCGGCGACAACCGGGGGCGACAGGCGGGCGACGGTTCCCGCCCGTTCATTGATGATCGCCGCGATGCGCATCGCTTTGCCCCGTCCCTGGTCAGCGGGGAATGGCGCCCGCGATCATAATTGCCATCTCATGCCGCCTTTCTTGTCCACCGGCACCTTGACCACGATGTCGTGGCATTTAATGCATCGTCCGGCTGGCGGATGCGGCTGGCGGGAGGTCGGCAGAATGGGCGGTCCCAGCTTGCGGACCCGCGACAGATTTTCCAAAACGGCGCCATAGGGCGTCTTGAACTGGGACCCGGCGGCCGGGCCGCCCACCATCAGGTGGCACTGGATGCAATCGCCTACATAGGGATGCGGCATGCCAGTTCCTGGCTTCACCGGCGGGATATGGCGGATGGTCATCAGCTTGTAGCGGAGCGGCGGTTCCAGCAGCCGCTCCAGCGGCGACAGCAGCGATGGCTCCATGGGCAGCGGTAGACGCCCCAGCAGCAGCCCCTCCGCCCGTCGGGGCGAGGTGGCGGGCGTTATGCCGGACGGCGTGGACAGCTGGTCCCAATAGAGTCCCAGCCCGATCGCCGCCAACAAGGCGATCATCCCCAAGCTTACCCAGCGACGGCCGCGCCGCGGCGCCTCCATGCTCACCTTCCTCGTCTCCTCGGACTCACTGCACCACCATCCACAGTGCCAGTCCCTCGTCATCGCGCAACTTGCAGGTCCGCCCGCCGACCTGGATCGACTTGACGTAAAGCTCGGCATTGGGCCGCCCCGGATCGAAGATGAATCCGACGCCGCTGACCCGCGCTCCGTCGAAGGACGGGCAGCCGATCTGGGTAAGATATGCCTGCGGCGCCACCGAAATCTCCTGCAGGGCGCCGGTGCCGTTGTCGATCCAGATATGGACCTGCCCCCAGCCGACATCGTTGCCGATGCTGGCCACCTGGGTGACGCGGCCGCTGAACTGCAAAGGCGTCGCCGGGGTAAAGGGCGACAGACCCGGCAGGGCGGCGGGAAGCGACAAGGCCTGGCTTTGGGCCGTGACGCCGCCGCCGGTTTTGCCGCCGCCCGTGAAGCGGTCGGGAAGCATGGCGCTCACGACCAGCCCCAGGATCAGGACGGCCCCGAGGCCGAGCACCAGCTGGGGCGAGACGGCGCCTCCGGCCATCTGCCGAATACGGCTCAACACATGCTCTGGCCGGAAGTCCATGACGCCGCCCCTCTCTCACTCAGGCCCGTGCCGCGGCGGCGGGCGCCGGGCTGACGAACAGGCGGATGTCGCGGGCGTGGGGGATTTCCTCCTGGATGCGCCGGCGTACCGCCTCGGCCACCATGGAACTGTCCTTGATGCGCAGATTGGGATCGAC
>NZ_JXSL01000014.1 GCF_000829825.1 Paramagnetospirillum magnetotacticum MS-1
CCGTGGTCAGGCTATCCACCTGATTGCCGCTGGCGTCCATCAGGTGATAGCGGACCGTATCGCCCGTATCCACATCCGCGCCACTCGCATGGCCGGTGATGGCGGTATGGTCGTTGGCGGTGGTGACGTTGGCCACGCTGACGGTCGGACCATCATTGGAACCGGTGATGGTCACCGCCACCGTGCTGGGGGCCGAGGCCGCGCCGTGATTGTCCACGGCCACCACCTTGAAGCTGTCGCCCAGGGTCTGGCCGACGCCCAGGCTGGAATCGCCGGTCGGCGTGAAGGTGTAATCGCCGGTGGCGCTGTTGATGGTCACTGTGCCGTGGGCCGTGGTCAGGCTATCCACCTGATTGCCGCTGGCGTCCATCAGGTGATAGCGGACCGTATCGCCCGTATCCACATCCGCGCCACTCGCATGGCCGGTGATGGCGGTATGGTCGTTGGCGGTGGTCACATTGGCGACACTCACCGTCGGGCCGTCATTGCTGCCGGTGATGGTCACCGCCACGGTGCTGGGGGCCGAAGCCGCGCCGTGATTGTCCACGGCCACCACCTTGAAGCTGTCGCCCAGGGTCTGGCCGACGCCCAGGCTGGAATCGCCGGTCGGCGTGAAGGTGTAATCGCCGGTGGCGCTGTTGATGGTCACGGTGCCGTGGGCCGTGGTCAGGCTGTCCACCTGATTGCCGCTGCCATCCACCAGATGGTAGGCCACCGTGTCGCCCGTATCCACATCCGCGCCACTCGCATGGCCGGTGATGGCGGTGTGGTCGTTGGCGGTGGTGACGTTGGAGGCGCTGACCGTCGGGCCGTCATTGCTGCCGGTAACGGTGACATTGACGGTCCCCACATTGCTGTCGGCGCCGTGGCTGTCGGTGGCCACCACCTTGAAGCTGTCAGTGGCCGAAGCCCCCACGCCCAGGCTGGCATCGCCCGCCTTGGGCGTGAAAGTGTAGTCGCCGGTAGCGCTGTTGATGCTCACCGTGCCGTGATCGGTGACGAGGCTGCTCACATGGTTGCCATTGGCATCCACCAGCGAATAGCTGAGCGTATCGCCGGGCGAGTCGGTTCCCGTCACATGGCCGGTCACCGCACTGTGATCGTTGGCTGTCGTCGCATTGGCGGTGGTCAGCGTGGGCGCACCGTTCTCCACCGTGACGTTGACCGTCTCGGTGGTGGTACCGCCATGGCCGTCAGACACCGTAACCTTGAAGGTGTCGGTGCCGCTGTAATTGCCCGTGGGCGTATAGCTGAAGGTGCCGTCGGTATTGACCACCACGGTGCCATGCTGCGGCCCATTATTCCCGGTACCCACCGCATAGGACAGGTGGTCACCGTCCACATCGGTGACGCCGACCGCACTGGTGATGGTCGCACCCGCCGCGCCGTGCACCGAGGTGGGATCACCCGCATCGGGGCCGTGATTGGCCAGATCGTCATGCACGCTGGCCGAGGCCGAGGACGAGGCCACGCTGGTCCCGTCGGTGGCCACCGCCGTCACATTGACGTTGAGGTCGCCGGTGAAGCCCGCCGGGGTCTTGACCGACAACCCGCCCAGCTGGGCCGGATTGAGGGAATAGGAGCCGTCGGCGCCCGCCACCAGGGCCACGCCGTTCTGATAGAGCGTCGCCCCCGCAGGCAGGCCGGAAATGCTGACCGTATGGCTTTCCGAGCCGTCCATGTCGGGGAAGCTGGCCGAAACCGACAGCGCATGGCTGGCGGTCGGCGCCGCATTGCCCCAACTCACCGACATATTGACGTCGTTATAGTCGCGATCGCCGCCGCCGTTCAGGTCTTCCCAATTCTGGTTGCCCGAAACCGCGCTGCTATCTTCGGCATGGACCAGATGGTCCGAGTTCAAGGCCTTGTTATCGAACAGAACCTTGGTCCCGGCACCGTTCAGAACATGGCCCGAACTGTCGCTGGCCTGCCAGTTGCCCGCGCTATCCTTGGCGAAGGAGAGCGCCGCGCCATTGGCCAGGCTCGGATTCTGGCTGTGACCATCGGGGATGATGAAGAAGCCGACCCGGTCGGGATTGACGCCGCTCACCGTCACCGAAGCATTGGGCGAGGCATGCACGTCGGACCAGATCACCCCCCCCGAGGTCGGGTTGCCATTATCGTCCATGACGTAATAGCCGTAGGTGTTGTGGTATCCCGCCGAGGCGGTGCTGTCCAGATTGGTCACCGTGAAGCTGCCATTGGGCGTCTCGACGGCGGCGCCGATGGACACCGAAACACTGGCCCGGTCGGCCACCGCGTCCACGTCCAGCGCCGCCGAACCGGCGGCGGTGCCGCCATGGCCGTCACTGACCGTATAGCTCACATCCACATGGCCGCTGTAATTCTCGGTCGGCGTGAAGGTATAGGTGCCGTTGCCGTTATCGACGATGCTGCCATGGGTCGAGGTGAGGTTGCTCACCGACAGCGTGTCGTGGGTGTCCACGTCATGGGCATTGGCCAGCAGCTGCGCCGTGGTGAAGGTCACCGAATTGTCCTCGGCCGTATGGCCGAGAGCCACCGCGCCGCTCACGGTCGGCCCGTCATTGGAACCGGTGATGGTGACGCTGACATTCTGGGTCGCCGTGCCGTCGGCAGAGGCCACCGCGAAGGTCTTGGTCATGGATTCGCCTGCGCCCAGCGCCTGCACATCCGCATTGGAAGAATTGACCTGGAAGCTCCACTGGCCGTTCTCGCCGATGCTGAAGGTCCCTTGATCGGTCTGCACCGTCTGGGCCGTCACATGGGCCTGGCCCGAATCCACATCCGCGACCGACAGCGTGCCAGTCGCCCGGCCATTGCCATCCTCGCCAACCGCACCGGCCGCCGTGCCGGTGATGGTGGCGCTGTCATTGGCGCCGTTGATGGTGACGCCCACCGTGCTGGGCGCACTGGTCATGGTGCCGTCGGTGGCCACAACCTTGAAGCTGTCGGTCTGCACGTCGCCAGCCCGCAAGGCCTGCGCGTCGGCATTGGGCGTGAAGGTGTAGTCGCCGGTCGCCGAATTGATGGTCACCGTGCCATGGGCGGTGGTCAGGCTGTCCACCTGATTGCCATTGGCATCCATCAGGTGATAACGCACGCTGTCGCCCACATCCTGGTCGGTGGCGGTAACATGGCCGGTGCTGGAGTGGTCCTCATCGGTGGTCACCGCCGTGGCGGCCGTCACCTCGGGGGGATTTTCCAGCGAGATGTCGTGGCCGTTCAGATTGACCTTGAGCGCCTCGAAATTATCCACCTTCAAACCGCCCAGGGTATTGAAGGTAAATGTCTGGCCCGCATGGCTGGAATCGGCGGCAAAGGCCTGGAACTGCTGCAGTTCGGCGCGCACCTCGGTGGTATACTGCGCCGAGGTCAGATTGACCTGCAAGGTATCGGTTCCCGCGCCGCCATGATAGACGTCGCTGCCGACGCTGCCCTGATTGGCGATGACCGTGTCATTGCCCGTCCCGGCCTGAATGGTATCCGCCCCGGCCGTGCCGGTGATGGTGTCGTTGCCAGCCCCGCCGTCAATGACGAAGTTCTTCACCGTCATGCCGGAGAAGTCCAACTCGTCATTGCCGGACCCGGCCTGGATGGTGTTGTAGCTGGTGGTCCCGTCGCCGCCGTCGATGACCTCGATGCCCTGAAGATTGGCCAGGTGGTTATCAACCTTCAGCGTGTCGTAGGACCAGTTGCCCATGATGGTGTCGGTGCCGTCGCCACCGATGAAGGTGTCGGTCGAACCATCATTATTGCTGATCAGGAAGGTATCGTTGCCAGCCCCGCCAGACATGGTGTCGGAACCCGCCCCGCCACTGATCGTGTCATTGCCCGAGGTGCCGGTGATGGTGTCGTTGCCCGCCCCGCCGTCGATGACGAAGCTCTTCACCGTCATGCCCGAGAAGTCCAGCTCGTCATTGCCGGACCCGCCCTGGATGGTGTTGTAGGCAGGCGTCCCGTCGCCCCCGTCGATGACCTCGATGCCCTGAAGATTGGCCAGGTGGTTATCAACCTTCAGCGTGTCATAGGACCAGTTGCCCATGATGGTGTCGGTGCCGTCGCCACCGATGAAGGTGTCGGTCGAACCATCATTATTGCTGATCAGGAAGGTATCGTTGCCAGCCCCGCCAGACATGGTGTCGGAACCCGCCCCGCCACTGATCGTGTCATTGC
>NZ_JXSL01000015.1 GCF_000829825.1 Paramagnetospirillum magnetotacticum MS-1
AGTCTCGGGACCCCCGCCACAACCAAGCTTGCCGGCCATAAGGCAAGCGATCCTCAACCTCTTCATGCGACATCCACCCAGACGATGCCCTCACTGTGACAGGCTCCTTGCGGATGCTGCGGAGCCTAAAATGCCAAAGTAGTGCTAGGCTGTAGTGACAATTTAGGATTCCCCTGCCGTCCGAGATGTGATTCAAGACTGATTTTTGGAGGTCGGTCTTGGACGGCGAAGTTTTGCGCGATGATCAGTGGGAGCGGTTGCAGGAGTTTGTGCCCGGTGGCAGGAAGGGGAAACGCGGACCTCGTAGCGATGGCCGACGCTTCTTCGATGCCATCCTCTGGGTGGCGCGGTCTGGCGCGAGATGGCGAGATTTGCCGGAAAAGTTTGGGCCGTATCAGACGGCCAAGCGCCGCTATTACCGCTGGATTGAGCAGGGCATATTCGATCGGATCTTCGAGGCGGTGACCTCCGATCCCGATCTTGAGTGGTTGATGGTCGATGCCACCGTAATCCGCGCCAATGCGCAAGCCGCCGGGGCACGGCGTAAAAGGGGGGACCGCAAGCCCAGGCTCTCGGGCGCTCCCGAGGCGGATTTGGAACCAAACTCCACGCCGTAGTCGATGCGCTGGGCCTGCCAGTTCGCTTCGAGCTCGGTCCCGGCCAGCAGAACGATATGGCCCCGGCCTGCGACCTGATTACAGGATTGAGCGCCGATCAGGTCATCGCAGATCGCGCCTACGATGCCAACCGGTTCTACGACCTCATCCGCCAACAAGGCGGCGAACCTGTAGTCCCGCCTCGGCGCCATCGCAAACACCAGCACTGCTACGACCACTTCGCCTACAAGCAGCGCTGGGGGATCGAAGGCTTCTTCGCCAGGCTCAAGCAATGGCGGCGGATTGCCACGCGTTATGACAAACTCGCCGCCAACTTCCTGGGCTTCGTCAAACTCGCCAGCATCATGTTCTGGCTCAAATGACTAAATTGTCACTACAGCCTAGA